>CAZNET010000314.1:0-4063 GCA_964571885.1 uncultured Pirellulales bacterium | reverse complement strand
CGACGCAGGAAATCCAAATTTTAACTGGAAATACGAACTTTGGCCGCACGGAAAACGCATTAATATCGGTTTCTATGGTAATACCCGCCAGGCGAGCAAATCTTCCCATATGCTTGGTAATATCGCTGATATCGACAGGGATTCAGACGTTGACTTTGATGATTACAGTTCGCTTGTTGACAAATGGGATCTCCAGCAATTACGTATACCGCAGGACCTGGATTTTAATAACACCGTGGACATAAACGACATCGGTATCCTCGCAGATAATTGGCTGTTTATGGAGGAACAGAACTAAAGACCAAGTTTCACTATCGTCACGAATAAAATCCCTATCTTTCTGTTTTTCTGTACTCAAATCTATGAATAAATTAATCTTTTCTCTTGAAAGTTGATTTTAACTGATTATATTAGCGTTCCTTAAACAGAAACTGATACATTCAGTACTGCGTTTTCAATTATCATTGATATAGAAATAAGAATTTATGAAGGATAACCAGACAAGGCCGTTATCAACCGTTTGTAATGACGAAAGTGTTACCGTCGTGCGAATCGAAGCCGGTAAGGGACTTGTCAGCAGACTTACCTCATTGGGAGTCATCCCCAAAACTCCACTTACCGTAATCAATAACGGTCATCCCGGGCCTTTTGTCATCGAAGTGAAAAAATCAAGGATCATCCTCGGCAAAGGAATGGCGAATAAAATAATCGTTACTTGACAAATCATCTTTAAGACCTCAACAGATAACCTCAAAATACCCTTTAGCATCATACTCCTCAGAATTTTTATATTATTTTGTATTCAAACCGACTGTTTTTTATACAATACGATAAAAATATCTAACCATCAGGAAATTTAAAATGAGTATGGAAACTTCATCAAAAAGATCAAATTCCAAAAAACTCAGCGACAAGCTGCGGTCAACGGTTATTGTGATGATCGCCTGTATCTGTGGCTGGTTCGTGATGGAATTGGAAATACTTGGTGTCAGAGTGTTGGCACCGTATTTCGGCAGCGCGGTCTATGTCACTATGGGCAGCGTCATCGGTGTATTTTTACTGAGCCTGGCGGCCGGATATATGCTCGGGGGCAGACTTTCACGATGGAACCGGTGCAGACAGATACTCGGTATCAATCTAATGATAGCGGGTCTATGGCTTATCACAGTGCCCTTCGTTATCGAAATTGTCTGTGACGGTATTTTCAATTTGATGCTGGACGTCAAATGGGGTTCTCTGTTGGCCTCTATGATTTTGTTCGGTGTCCCGACACTGATGCTCGGAACCGTCTCCCCGATCGTCGTTCGCTGGCTGACAAAAATGGCCAGTCACTCCGGTATGCACGCAGGAACCGTGTTGGCCTTATCCACACTCGCCAGTTTTGCCGGCTGCATCGTTACCGCATTTTATCTGGTTCTTTTTTCGGTCAAAAAAACGATCTGGACATCCGGAAGTATTTTGTTAATAATGGGCCTGACAATTATATTGTACTCATCGATTTATAAAAAAGACAGCGACCCAACGAAAGCTGACCAATGAAAAAACATATACTGATTATTCTTTTAATATCATTAATCTGCATTTTTGCTTTGCATTTAATCACGATAAACACCGAGGCAGCCCACAGGCTGGGTGAACTGATCTATAGCAAAGACTCACTGTATCATCGCATTTTCGTTTTTCGTAAAGGGCCCATTGTCTCACTTGTTTTCGATAAACGCCCCAGCACCTCAATCCAGAGCCAGATCAACATTCACTATCCTCATCATCTTAAGCTTCAATACACAAAGATGGTCTTCAGCGGATTACTGTATAAACCCGAGCCGAAAAACGTGCTCATTCTCGGTCTGGGAGGCGGTATTATACCGAAGGAAATGCGTCATTATTTCCCCGATATTGAAATAGATGTTGTCGAGATCGATGCTGAGATTCCGCCAATAGCACATAAATATTTTCATTTTAAGACTGATGAAAAATTAAAAGTACATATCGAAGATGGTCGAGTGTTCATTAAAAAACTGCTGCTCAATCAATCTCCCGTTAAATACGACATGATTATTCTTGATGCTTTTAACGGCGATTATATTCCGTTTCATCTGATGACAAAAGAATTTCTCGAACAAGTCAAGCAGGTCCTTGCTGATGATGGCGCGGCGATAGCAAATGTGTTTTCCGATAACCGTCTTTTCGATGCCGAATTCAAAACTTTCCTTGAGGTCTTCGGCAATTGCCAGGTCTACAAAAGCAATCGAACATCCAACGCTATGTTGGTATCGACCGAACCGGCAGGGGTTATCCTTACTCAGCAGCAAGCCATAAAGCATGCACAAATATTACAGGAAAAACACAACTTTACCTTCGATCTCACAGAAGTAGCACAAGGACTTGAACCGAATATCAAACCGCATCCCCAAACAAAAACCCTCACCGATGATCAGGCTCCGGTTAATCAGTTATTACAGCGAAGAAATTAACGAACAAAATAAAAATTATGATGCCATACCGAAATTCTATTTTTTATTCTTACCGTTGATGATCTGATCAACGGACTTGCTGACTTGTTTTGTGACATGGCCGCCGCTCTGGACGACATCTTTGATAAAATTGACCGTTGCTTCTTTGACATCGGTTACAGGTTCTTTTCGGACAAGGCTTTTTTCAGGGTCCGAGTAATCACCCTCTACCTTGAGTCGTATCAGGTTGTCCTTTAATCGAGCGATGATATTAACAACAGGGATATTCTGGACAATGTCGTCAACCTGTTTCAGAGCGACCGCGATAACATACATATCAATCTGTTTTGTTTTGAGATTAATTGTCCCACCTTCTTCAGCTTTTAATGCCGAAAACCGATTGGCCGTACGGGCATTTTCTATTGTGACGATCAAACCTTCGTTACGAAAGATAATTTCGGCATCAGATGTCCTTACGGGATCAAAAGACTTTAGTCCTATGTTCGTATATATCTTTGAAACCACCGGCAGCACCTGTAAATCCGCTTCGGTGATGAATATTTTTCCTTGACCCCGCAAAGTTTCGAAAAACTGGTCATTAAATTTATATTGATAGGAACCTTCGGCGTTACCTTTGGAGAACTTCTGGGGACTTTCGACTTTCAAGGCCAATTCGTTCAAATTGATATCATTCCAGTCCAAACGTCCCTGGTACACGATGGTATTATTGGCATCGATGAATTTGGAAAAATAAGCGTTTACCCTGCCGCCGCAGAAATCCGCTTTGAAATTTTCACAATCATAACCAATATCATACAGGTGCACATTAACATCGATGTTTTTGGCAAAAATTTCATTATGCTTATAGATATGACAATCGGATAAATCGATTTTTCCTCTGCTGATCGTCGAACCGATATTTATAACAGGCCCATTCAATGTAATATCAGCCTTAGCATGTACCTGTGTCTGGTATTCAGAAGTAATACCTGATATCTTTTTTAACAACTCAAACTCTTCGCGTTCGATATAATAATTCATTTTTATAACGGTATTCGCGTCATATGTCACGGGGTCAATAAAACTCGAGACCAGTAAATCCTTACCTGTCCCCTGCGACCGAACCGTTAAGTCGAGACGGTCTTTGTGTTTATTTGCATACAAACTGAAGTTGCGATCCGATATTGCTTTTTCTTCTGAGTTTACATCGGAGATGTAAATATTGCGTATTTCCAGGCTTTGCAGTGCCATTTCCCTTTTGTCGCTTTTCCGAACATTGCCCAAAACAGATGCCGCCTGGGATAAAAAATCATCGGAATGAATCGATATGGTTAAAGTTTCGACCGCAAGGTGTTTTAAGCTGAATCTTTCTCCAAGTTTATTTCCTAAGAATCCCGATACATCCCTGAATATTATCCACGTTTTGCCGAATTTGTTTTTAAGGACCATTTCTTCAATTGAAATTTCATTATCACGAAAATGTATTCCCGACACCTCAGCGATGTAAGGCCAAAATTCAGATACGCCGGATAATACTCTTTGTTTGACTAACCGCGGTAGAATGATAAATTCGAAACTTAAATAAGTTAGAACGACAATGCCTAAAACAA
>CAZNET010000313.1:3503-4071 GCA_964571885.1 uncultured Pirellulales bacterium | reverse complement strand
CGGGCAAAGGCTGGCCGATGACCCCGGTGGACGCGGGAAGAACCGCAGCCTCTGAAATCCCTAAAAGCCGGGCCACCTCCCCGGTCAAATCCCGGGCGTCTTGTCGGCCCTGGGGGCCGGTGCAGGCGTTGGCATTACCGGAATTGACCACCACCGCCGAGACAGTTCTGCTCTTGGCGTGTTCTCTGCAAATCGTCACCGCCGCCGAGACTATTTTATTGGTTGTAAAAACCGACGCCGCCTTTGCCCCGGTGGGACAGACGATCAATCCCAGATCTTTCCTGCCCGATTTCTTGACACCGCAACTGATACCCGCCGCTAAAAATCCTCGCGGCGATGTTATCGTTTCATTTGTCATATTTTATCCATCCAAAACGTTTTATTCAAATATCCTTTTATACATATGTCGTTTGTCATTCCGACCGGAGCGAAGCGGCGTGGAGGAATCTATTAAAATATGATGTTCCTTATCTAATAGATCCCTCGGCTGCGCCCTGTACCGTATGGTACAGGGTTGCGCTCGGGATGACTGACATCAGGTTCTTCGGCTTCGCTCGCAATGACATTA
>CAZNET010000313.1:0-3493 GCA_964571885.1 uncultured Pirellulales bacterium | reverse complement strand
AATAACGGTTTCCATTTTTATAAAACATTTCTTTTTTGTGACCTTGGGTCGTTTATTTTTTCTTTGGTGTTATCGAATTTGCCGTTGATGGCCATTTCTCGAAAGCCGACCATCGGATCGTAAAACTTTTTATGCAGGTTCACTGTATTGACCATAATGTCGGCTTTGTTTTGCCGAAGCTGTTTAACGATTTTGCCATCCGGCTGAATAAAAAACGACGGGTACGGTGAATAACAGCCGCTGGAATTGGCGCCGCTGATCCAGAAATGATTTGTCGCCGCCCGGCACTGCATTGTCTGCCGCATGATATGCGTATGAATGCTCGGGCCTTTCTGCCGCGCGTTGTAAAACGACTGAAAGATGCAGTTGACGCCCTCTTTATAAAGCTGCCGGTAAAGTTCCGGAAAACGAAGGTCGAAGCAGATCAACAGCGAGCACTTGACACCGTTGACCGTAAAATAAACAAAATGATCGCCCGAAGTCAGTCGCCGCAGGTCGCCGAGTGTGCCGAACCGCTTATCATACCGGTCCGCGATCTTTCCTTCAGGATCGATCAGATACAGGCAGTTGTGCGGCTTATTCGGCTCGGTCAGTCTATGGGTGCTGCCCAGCACCACCCAGATGCCGAGTTCCTTCGCCAGCGACATGATCGTTTCGGTTTCATCCTTCAAAAGCTGCCAGTTATATCCTTCGAAATTCGGAAAATCCGTGCCGACATAACCGCTCAGCGCACACTCGGAAAAATGAACGATATCCGCACCCGACTTGGCGGCGTTTTTCATATACCGTTTGATATGCCCTGCGTTTTTCCCGATCGAGTCACCAACCGAAAACTGACACGTCGCTATGTTAAGTTGTTTATTTTTCATGTTCATTAACTATGTGACGAAGCGAATGTATTCGATTACGTCTGATCTGTCAGGTTATCAAACCGCTGTCTGATCCCTCTGAACTCGTCGATCCGGTCGAATTCGTTAAGCTGTTCGCGGATATAATCGAAATCGATCCCCTGGTTTTTCGCGAGTATACTTTTTACATCTTCAATATCGACCGCTCGGCCTGCGACCATCTTGTGAACGATCACATCTTCCTTGCTCGCGAATTTGACCGGGTAATCATCCACTGTGATTTTATTGACTCGTTCAAGCGACTGCTTTTCATACTCGCTGAACGAAAAAATAAAATCCAGCCGGACCGACGCTTCTTTCGACTGGGCGGGCAATACGTTCGTGCTTTTGACAAATTCCTCGGGATCATCCGGTAAAATATCGAGGTTCAGTTCGCTGCATATTGTTTTAATCACATTCAGTTTGTCGATATCGGCTCCGAGTGTGATATCGATATCCTTCGTCAAACGAGCCCTGCCGTAAACCAGCACCGCCTGGCCGCCGATGACCATATAATCGACGCCCGCCGAATCCAGTTTCTCTGCCAGATTATGCAGTAGTTTTTCAATCATTTTACGCTGTTGATCGCTCGGGCGATTTTGATATCGACCTCGATGCCCTCCATCATGTCCTCGTCTTTGAAGTGCCCGAACAGCCTGGCATAACGGAGCAGCTCTTCGAATATCTTCACCGCCTTGTGATAATCGCAGGGCTCCTTGGCCAGCAGCTCTTTATTGAAACGTTCCAGTCTTTGCCTGTTCTTGATCATAATCATTTCGAAAACATACTTACGTTTACATGTCATTTCGACCGAAGCGATGCTTTGTATCGCGTAGTGGAGAAATCTATTAAAATAGATCCTTCGACTACACTCAGGATGACTGACGTCAGATTCTTCGGTTCACTATGTTCAATCGTAATGACATTATTAATCGCCATTATAAACAAAAACTATGTAGTATTAAAGCAATTCCTTTTGCCTTTTTACTTTCAAACCAGGCCCATCGTTTCATCGAGGCCGTACATGATATTCATATTCTGAATGGCCTGGCCCGATGCGCCTTTGACGAGATTATCGATCGCCGAAAAGATGACGATCCTGTCTTTGGAGATCGCCGGGTACATATGACAGTAATTAGTCCCCGCAACATCCTTAACCGTCGGCGGGTCGTTTCGCACCTGTACGAAGGGCTCGGTCTCATAAGTATAATCGTACAGGGCGGTGAGTTTATCTTTTTCGAGATCGAACTTCGGTTTGCAGTAAACTGTCGAGAGTATCCCGCGGTCAAAGCAGCCCACGTGCGGCTGGAACAGCATCTTCACGTCGCCGCCGGTCGCCTCCGAAGCGATCTGCTCCATCTCCGGCATGTGACGATGTGTCCCCACGCCATACGGGAAAAGGTTCTCGTTCATGTTCGGAAAGTGAAACTTCGGCGACGGATTTTTGCCCGCGCCGCTGGTGCCGGTCACCGCGTTAACAATGATCGAATCAGTCTCGATCAAATCCTCTTTCAGCAGCGGAGCAAGAGCCAGGATCGCGCCGGTGGGAAAACAGCCGGGATTGGCAATCAGGTTTTTGTCTTTGATCTGATCGCGATACAATTCCGGCAGGCCGTAAACAGCCGTCTCGAGATTCTTAAGATCGGTGTGCGTGACCTGATAATACCGTTCGTAAACGTCTTTGTTCTTGATGCGATAATCGGCACTGAAATCCACGACCTTCAATCCCAGCTCAAGCAGCTTCGGCACAAAGCCCATCGAGACCTTGTGCGGCAGACAGCATAATACCACATCCGCCAGCTTGGAAAGCTTCTTGAAATCCAGCGGCTCGATCTGCATATCGCATCGTCCGATGAGCCGGCCGAATATGTCTTCGGCGTGGCCGCATTCTTCTTCGAGCGCGGTCAGATAGGTCACCTCGGCCTGCGGGTGACGCAACAGTATTTCGATCGCTTCAATACCGGTATAGCCGGTCGCCCCGATGATCGCTGCCTTTATCATGTTCGCTCCTTATCAATATCGTTGTATTATTTGTCATTTCGACCGAAGCGATGCTCCGCATCGCGCAGCGGAGAAATCTGTTAAATCAGATCCCTCGACTTCGCCATGTACCGATTGGTACATGGCTTCGCTCGGGATGACATTCTAACATGGTTCAAGCCAAACTATAAAAAAAGCCGCCCGATTCGGTTCAAGGCGGCTATTGTAATCGAAAAAGGGTTTCGCTGCAAACTATCGTTTTGAGAACTGGAATCTCCTTCGTGCGCCTTTCTGGCCGGGTTTCTTTCTTTCGACCATTCTGCCGTCTCGAGTCAGATAACCGCCGTCACGCAGTGAGTGAATATAGTTTTCGTCGTATTCCTTCAATGCCCGGGCGATCCCTAAAACGGCCGCTCCGGATTGGCCGGTCGTGCCGCCGCCTCTTACATTGATAAAGACATCGAACGTTTTTTCGCCTTCCACGGCCTTCAACGGCGACAGGACCGCTTCCTGGTCTTTTTTCAGTGAGAAATAATCATTGAGGGCCTTTTTATTGACAATGAATTTACCGTCGCCGGGTCTGATCCTGACGCGGGCAACCGAGCTTTTGCGTCGGCCGGTTCCCC
>CAZNET010000312.1:0-4083 GCA_964571885.1 uncultured Pirellulales bacterium | reverse complement strand
AAGTAATATTAGTTGTGTTATCAAAGATCGGAACAAGCACGAGATTAAAAGAACGTGTTACTAAGGGAATCGGGTCCAGCAGGCCGGTCTGAAGTGTCGAAGAAACCGAGGGAAACAGCATCATTCCGAGAACAAAAGCGAGAATAAAATATTTAACGGATTGGCCCTTTCGGTAGCGATTGAGCTTAATACGTTTTGCGGCCGGCTTTTTGTGATGGGCAAGAAAGCCGATAAAATGATGGATCGAACCGAAGGGACATACCCAGCTGCAGAAGAAACGTCCAAAGATAATAGTCAGCACAACTGTCAATAACGCCCAGAGCAGGCCTTTATACAATGTATGGGTGGTCAGGATCGTTCCTAATGCCACCAGCGGGTCGAGTTCGAGAAACAGATTGACCGGCCAGGCACGGATCTGCCAGAACTTGTCGCCGACGGTTGTGACAATACAAAACCATAGAAACAACCCGAAGAAAAAAATCTGACTGATTCTTCTCGTATGTACGATTTTCATATTTTTCCTTTAACTGATCGTTGCTGTTTTGGGTTTAAGTGATGCATAATCCGTCGTTCCCACACCGGCTTTTTCGGCTTTGGTTAAGAACGGCAGATCGGAGATTTTTAGATTGAGCAGAGAGCAGCCAAACGAATCCGCCGCAACCATATCGGTACTTGCGATCATGGTATTGGTTTGTTTCAGATCATTGATCGAGCCGCCGGTCGGCCCGTTGGACATCATCGCCTTGGTGCCGTCGAGAATAACGAAGGTTGGTTTAACCATCATACCCAGTTCGCTGATGATCGTGTGAATATCCTGATGAAAAATATTACGCCGGCCGCCTAACAAACCATACCAGTTTTTCAGGGTCATCGAGGCTCCGCTGCGGTGATGATCTTTCACCGGTGTGATGCCGATGAGTTTATCCGCCTGCGTGAACGGCTCGTAATAGATCGGCCAGTTCTGAATCAATGTGCCGTTTTTAAGCGTACTTCGTTTAAAAAGGTGATCTTTCGGCATAATAACCTCGGCACCTGCTTCGGTCGCCGCTTTTGCCACACCGCTCAGCGCAAAACAACTGGCCGGGTCATTGATCGGATTATCTGTAACATAGACCTTCTTCGCACCACCTCTGTCATAACAAAGCCTGACGACTCGTGTGATAACATCGGGGTGAACCGTCGCCCCGAGAATGGCCGGGGTTGCGAAGGCGACATTCGGTTTTAAGATAACCGTTTCGCCTTTATTGATGAATTGTTCGATCCCGCCTATCAGGTCAATCGCTTTTTCAACGGTTTTGCTTCGGTCAGAGCCTTTGACGATACTGAGAGTTTTTGTCGCATTGGTTGAAAATATGTCGGGAAATTTTACCTGTTCTTCTTTTGCACCGCCCGGCTGGGGGCCATCTGAATCATAAAATTTATAACCTAAAAATCCTGCGGCGGCGATGGATAATCCTGCCTTGCCTGCTCGGGTGATGAATTCTCTTCTATCAGGTTGTTTCGGTTGGTTTGCCATTATTGTAACTTTTCAAGTTTTCGCATTAACATTAAAGCCAAATTCTCGGCACTTTTCTGCTCTTCAGCTTCGTGGATACCGGCTAAAAATCTGCCGCTCGTAAAAATGATTTCTGTGGTACCGTAAAAATCCAGAACCGTGATATTGTTGCCGGATAATTTCTTATTCATGATGTCGGCCTGTTTAGCTCCGTTTTCGATGAGAAAATTTTTATAGTTCTCGGCATGTGAAGCGGCTTGTTCGGGATTTTCTTTAGGGCTTAAAAAAACCGTAACCGATTCTCCCTCGTTATCATATTTTGCGGTGTAGATGTTTTCCATCCCTCCGAATCCGAAAGCATTGTTAAGATAGAGCTTATAGCTGTCTTCGACAAGGTCGGTATCGGGAAAATAAGAAAGCTCTTTAATTTCCACATCGGCAAATTTATCTACGACTGATTTTGCCACGTCGACGAGTTTTTCAGGCAAATCCGGCGATTCGGTAAAGCCGATCAGTTCCATATAAGAATTATTTTTCGCAAGATAAACGGAGTTACCGGTTTTATAGCCATATCGAAATTCCTTAAGCGATTCGCAGTCAGGTCTTCTCTGAACGCTGTAAACACTGAATGCGTTTTTAGCTTTGCCCATATCGAACAAATACATTTCCATCAACGGTTCGTCGGAGCCTTTCTGGCCGATGATTTGTGTTGTGAGTTCTACAAAGCCGGACTCGGTGTAAAACGGAGCCTTGCCGTTGATTTTCTCATAAAGCGTATCAGCCTTGTAAGTATTCAAAGGTCCCAGCGGTTTAAATTGATCCGGCAAGTTCAGACCTGTTTTTTTAGAATTACTGGTCGATTTATTATCGGTAGATAGAGATTCAGTGGAAACGACCGTATCGATGCCGTACTGTTTTATATCATAATTACTTTGTCGGACTAAGATCGCAGCGGCGAAAGCGGCAAGAAGGAATAAAAGAATAGCAGCGATGGTCGATTCGAGTGATTTGGACCGTTTTTGTGAATCCATACTCTTTACCTTGTAATAAGTTTCAATCCGATACTACCACGAGCAAAATCAGCTTGACTTACGTATAGAGACAAATTATACTGTTGCTTTCCATTATTGTCAAATTATTAATCTATCTGTTTTATTGAGTATTGACCTTTTTAAGCTGGTGGTGCTATAATACTAAAAGCACTGTTGTTATTAGGAGATTTAATATGAGTTTAGTAACACATAATATTCAGGCCTTCGGAATGCCGGGCGGCTGGGAATGGATTATCGTACTGGTTGTGGCGTTGCTGATTTTCGGCAGAAAGCTGCCCGAGGTCGCCCGCAATATCGGTAAAAGTCTGACCGAATTCAAGCGAGGCATCAAGGAAGCCGAGGATGTCAAGGATGAGATTCAGAACGATGTCGATAATGTCAAAAATGACATTGCTAAAGAAGCACGGGATGCCGCCGGTCTTAATGATTCTGACAAAAGCTAAATCACCTCAATTAATATTCTCATTTTATCCGGCTTAAAATGGATGACAAGGGCAATAACAACGGTCTATTCGATTCAACCATGAGTCTGGGCGATCATCTCGAAGAACTCAGGGCACGTATCATCTTGGCATTGATTGGTTTGATTGTCGGTGTTGTGATTTGTCTTATTTTGGGAAAGTACATTTTTGCGTTTGTAGAAAAGCCGTATAACGATATTGCTGGAAAAATGGAGCTGCCGAGCCTGCTCATTCTAGGTCCGGCTGAAGGATTTGTCAGCTATATGAAGGTTACCCTCGTTGCCGGTCTGATTGTTTCTTCGCCTTGGGTGTTTTATCAGATATGGATGTTTGTTGCGACCGGTCTGTATCCGAATGAAAAAAAATATATCTATACGGCTATCCCCTTCTCAGTTGCGTTGTTTATAACAGGGGCTTTGTTTTTCATGTTTGTCGTCGCGCCGCTGACGTTTGGTTTTCTGATTAAATTTAATAAAGTTGTTCTTGAAGCCACAAATTCATTTACCCTGCAAAAATATGTAACATTTGTGACAACCCTGATGCTTGTATTTGGTATTGCGTTTCAGACCCCCATTGCGATTTTTTGTCTGATTAAGACCGGATTGGTGTCAATGAAGGCATTGGCCGGTTCAAGAAAATTCGTCATTCTCGCGATGTTCATTGTCTCGGCCGTGGTCACTCCGCCGGATGTGATCTCGCAGGTCACCCTGGCGATACCGCTGTATTTATTGTTTGAGCTGGGCTTTTTGCTTGGATATCTTTCGATCCGCAAAGAGAAAAGATCCGAAGAAAATAAATAATGCTTAAGATCGGTTCCATATCTCTTAATGAGCCGTTTTTCCAGGCACCTCTGAGCGGCTACAGTGATTATGCGATGCGAAAACTTGCACGAAATTTCGGCTGTTCTTTGACTTTTGCCGGAGTCATTCTGGCTAAAAGCGCATGTCATCCAAAAATGATGAAAAAAAGACAATTTATTCCGGCCGATGATGAACACCCTGTTGGCGCCCAGATCTTAGGAAGAGACCCTGCTGAGATGGCGGCCGCGGCTAAAGCGATTGTCAATGCCGGCTAT
>CAZNET010000311.1:0-4095 GCA_964571885.1 uncultured Pirellulales bacterium | reverse complement strand
GTATTTTTTCACAAACAGTTTTTTGAAAAACCGCTTCACCCGATCGGTCGCGATATTAGAGACATCGTACAGCACGCTGAATCCCAGCCCGCCGAGGATGATCAGGGGACATACGACCAGATACATTTGAGGCTGGCGTTTGTACGCGATGAAGCTGTCACTGTAAAGACTGAATCCGGCGTTGCAGAAGGCGCTGATGGAATGAAAAATGCTGGTGAAAAGCTGCTGATGCGCATTTTCCACCCTTCCGGGAACGGTATTGAAGGTGTTCAGCAGGTTCAGCATTCCGATGAATTCGATCAGGATGGTGCTGAAGAAAATAAAGGCGATCATTCGGCCGATGCGATTAACGGTGCTGGCACTGACCAGATCCTGCATGGCGACCTGTTCGCGAACCGTCAGGGCCTGACGCAATAACAGCGCGAAAACCGCTCCGAAGACAATGATACCCAGGCCGCCCAACTGAATCAGCGACAGGATAACAAGCTGACCGAAGAGACTGAAATCCGAGCCGGTATCCTTGACGATCAGTCCGGTGACACAGGTCGCACTGGTAGCGGTGAACAAGGCGTCAACCAAGCCGATGTTCTCTCCGACCGCGGCTTTTGGCAGCATTAACAGCCCGGCCCCGGCAATGATCAGGACCATAAAACTGGCAATCAGGGTTCTCGTGGGATTGAGTCCTGTCGCGGCGAGACGGACACTTGTCCGGCAGAGCTTGGTGACAACCTGCAGAAAAAGATAGACGCCTACCGCTCCGTGACGCAGTGCACCGGGGTCCTCGACTTCAGAGAATATACCCGTGCCAAAAACGACGATGATCAACGATAACAATAACGGTATCTCATACCAGAACTGGCGAAAGTACTGTTTTTTGTAGAGGGTGTTCAGAAAGCGAATTAATTTTTCAATGATAAAGACGCAGAGCAATATCCCCTGCATGGTGATCAGGATCCAGGGCTGGATGACGGGCTCGTGAAAACCGAACATCAGAACGAATGTCGCTGTCACCAGGGCGGCGGCGGCGACATTAATCCAAAAGACGATTTTTTCAATATGATTGCTTTTATACTGAATCTGCATCGCTAAATTGTCATTTTTTAAGCTTTACATGTCAAAGAAAAAGTTTCGATTATGACCGATGCCAGTCAGGCGACATCGGCTAAGCCAAGCGCATCGCCGAATTTCGCGATCAGCGCGCTTCGGATATTCTTATGCTGGTTCTGCGTCAGCATGGGATCGTTTTCGACCAGTTCGAAGGCGAATTTTCTCGCCATCAATAACAGGTCATAGTCGTCGATGATATTGGCGATCTTCAGATCGGGCAGGCCGTGCTGGCGCGTACTGAACAGTTCACCGGGGCCGCGCAGGCGCAGGTCCTGTTCGGCGATCTCAAATCCGTCGGCAGAACGTGTCATCACATCGAGCCGCTGCAGCGCGATGTCGCTTTTTGTTTCGGCGAAGAGAAAGCAGTACGATTTCGATTGTCCCCTTCCGATGCGTCCGCGGAGCTGGTGCAACTGGGCCAGGCCGAAGCGGTCGGCCCCTTCGATGACCATGACGGTCGCGTTGGGGACATCGACGCCAACCTCGATAACGATCGTTGAGACCAGCACATCGATCCTGCCTTTTCGAAAATCGCTCATGATCTGCTGCTTTTTCGCAGAAGGCATTCGCCCATGCAGCAAGGCGACATTGAATTCGGGGAAGATGTGTTTTTCCAGCTTTTTCCATTCGTCGGTCGCCGCTTTGATATCCTCATTCTCATCGGTGCTGGTAATTCGCGGATAAACGAAGTAGGCCTGTTTTTTGGCGCGGAGCCGTTCACGAATAAATTCATAGGCCCTGTTAAGATTTTGCTTTTTGACATGCCGTGTCACGACCGATCCTCTGCCCGGCGGACACTGTCTGATGACGGAGACATCGAGGTCGCCGAAAGCGGTCATCGCCAGGGTACGCGGGATCGGCGTGGCGGTCATCACGAGACAATGCGGCGAAAAATTCTTACGAAGCATCGCCCGCTGATGAACGCCGAACTTGTGCTGCTCGTCGATCACGATCAGGGCGAGATTCCTGAATTCGATATCTTCGTTCAAAAGGGCCACTGTCCCTACCACGATATCGATATTTCCTTGTTTAATGTCACGCAGGATCTGCTTTCGTTTTTTTCCGTTCAGCCCGCCCGTGATACACACGCGTTTGACGTCACTGTCTTTAAGATACCGCTCGATATTGATGAAATGCTGGTCTGCCAGTATCTCGGTCGGCGCCATGATCGCCGCCTGGTATTTGTTGGCGACCGCGTCCAATGCGGCGTACAGCGCGACGACGGTTTTGCCCGAACCGACATCGCCCTGCAGCAGCCGGTTCATCGGTTTGTCTTTTTGCATGTCGGCGACGATTTCCTCGACGGCGTTATTCTGATCCTCGGTCAGCAAAAACGGAAAGCGTTTTCGTATCCGCCGGTCGATCGTTTCATTGAGACGGATGGCAGGCGATCTGGTAAAGTTTCTGACCTTATACCGGCGAAGGGCGAGTCCGAGCTGCATCAAAAAAAGCTCATCGAATTTGAGCCGACGTTTCGCTTTTTTCAACTGCTGTTCGTCGTCCGGCTGATGGATCCACCGAAGCGCGTCAACGCGTCTGATCAGATCGGCCTTTTTCATAAACGGTCTATCATAATATTCCTCCGCCAGTTCATTGAGATGATCGAGAACCGGCTGGAGAACTTTTTTAATCTGTCCGCTGGTCAGATTTGCCGAAGCCGGGTACACGCCGCCGCTAAAGAAATTTTGGGGCTCTGTTGTTCCGTCTTTGACAATCAGGAATTTCGGATTGGTCAATTGGAGCTGGTGTTTATACCGTGTGACTTTTCCCGAGGCAATGATGACCTGGCCGGGACTTAGCTGTTTTTGCAGATAGCCGCCGTTGAACCAGATGATCCTGCACAGACCCGTTTCGTCGGCGACCATCGCTTCGAAGATGGGCGGCCGGCGATGCGGGATATAATCGACCGATTCGATCTGAGCGACGATGGTGACATTGTGGTCCTTGTGCAACTGACCGATCTTGACAGGCTCTGGCGCAAAGACCCAATCACGTGGATAATACTCGAGCAGATCGCCGACGGTATGGACCCCGAGTTTGGCGAAGGTTTCGGCGCGGGCCGGCCCAACTCCCTTCAAAAACTGTACCGACATATCCGCTTTTATTTTTTTGGCCTCGTCCATGATACGTTCAACCATTTATCATCCTGAAATTTCTAAGCATTAAAACCGTATTCGCCGATCAGCTTGACAAACCGCACGTTGCAAAAAGCATTCTCGACGATCCCGACGGGCTTTTTCTCACAAAGCACCAGTTTCTGCAGATGCTCGCCGCCGACGGGAATTACCATCCTGCCGCCCGTGCTGAGCTGTTCGATGAGCGGCTGGGGGATCGTCGGCACCGCGGCGGTGACAATGATGCGATCGAAGGTTCTTTTCTCGGGCCATCCGGCACTGCCGTCACCGACACAAAAACTCACATTGTCAATATTCAGTCTGCCCAGTACCGTCTGGGCGCCTTCGGCTAACGGTGGCAGCGCTTCGACCGTATAAACCCATTGAGCGAGTTTAGCCAAAACCGCTGTCTGGTAGCCGCTGCCCGTGCCGATCTCCAGCACCTCACAGGTATTGTTCACTTTTAAGTACTGCGTCATCAGCGCGACGATGTACGGCTGCGAGATTGTCTGGCCCATTCCGATCGGCACCGGCTCGTCGGTGTAAGCCCTGCTGCGATATTTTTCCGGCATGAATTCTTCTCGCCGGACGACGCTCATCGCGGCCAGTACCTTCGAATCGGTGATATCCCTGCCCATCAGATCGTGTTTGACCATCCGCTGCCGGGCCTGGATCAATTGTTCTTTTTGTTTGTCGTCGAACATAAAATCCATCATCGCATCTAAGGTCGGTCATTGCAAATGATTTTTAGCCGATATTGAAGCAGGTCAGGATCAGCTTCAGCGACGCGATCACCGTC
Source organism: uncultured Pirellulales bacterium (assembly GCA_964571885.1). Taxonomy (GTDB): domain Bacteria; phylum Planctomycetota; class Phycisphaerae; order Sedimentisphaerales; family Anaerobacaceae; genus CAZNET01. The sequence goes on along the minus strand of CAZNET010000311.1, from coordinate 75 downwards.
AGGACCTGCACGACGATCGTAAAACCTTTCTGCGGGATTTTTTTCAATGCGAAGGCTCCGAGTACCGACCCGAGC
>CAZNET010000310.1:0-4099 GCA_964571885.1 uncultured Pirellulales bacterium | reverse complement strand
GTGGAACAGATCGCGATATTTAGCCTCGCTTTCCCTAATCATTCGTCGGCGTCCGGATATACAAAGGGCCGAGCGGCGTCTGGCCGCCCAGGTCGCCGATGAAGGTGTCGCCACCGCCGATCTGTATCCCGCGATCAGCCTGGCCGGAACGATCCAGATACAGGCTCATGAAATGTCCCGTCTCGGCTATATGTCAAACCGTTATTATTCTTATGGCCCCGCTTTTCGATGGAGCCTGCTGAACGGTGACCAGATTAAAAATAATATTAAAATTGAAAACTTAAAGTCCAGACAAGCCTTGCTTGAATATGAAAAGGCCGTTCTCAGTGCCGTTGAGGAAGTGGAAAATGCGATGATCGCTTATACCCGTGAATTTCAGCGCCGTGATGCGATCAGGAAATCCCAGGCCGCTTCAAAGCAATCGGTATCGCTGGTAAACAATTTATATAAGAACGGCCTGACCGATTTCCAGAATGTTCTCGATACCCAGCGGACATTATTCGTTCAGCAGGATAAACTGGCGGTCAGCGAAGGACAGATTATTCAAAACGTGATTGCCTTATACAAAGCGCTTGGAGGGGGATGGGATCCGAATACATTTATACATCCAAAGCAGCCGGAAATGAAATCTGGAAATGAAAATTGATCCGATCGGTTAAAGGAAATTATATGAAAACAAAAAAGATTTTAACAGCCGTATTTCTGATAGTTCTGGCTTTGTTTTTCGTGTTGGCATTTGCCATACTATCCAAAAAGCCTTCTGCCGCTCAACAGCAAATGCCCGCACCGACGGTCACGGTCGCAAAACCCAACAAACAGGATGTTTTGAATTACTACGAATTCACCGGCCAAACCGACGCGGTCGAAGAAGTCGAAATTCGAGCAAGGGTACGGGGGTATCTCGAAAAAATTCACTTTGCCGACGGTGCCGACGTCAAAAAAGGGGATCTGCTATTCGAGATCGAACAGGAGTATTATATCGCCAAGCGTGACCAGGCGGTCGCAATGGTCAAGTCCGCACAATCTGAACTGCGCCGGACGAAAAGCGACCTCAAACGTATTCGTGAGGCCATTGAAGCCAATGCGGTCAGCGAACAGGAACTGACGCGAAGTATCAGCCAAAAAAATATCGCCGAAGCGGCGGTGCTTGCGGCCAAAGCGGCTTTAGCGGAAGCGAAACTAAACCTCGGTTATACGAAAATCCATTCCCCCATAGACGGTCGTATAGGAAAAACCATGGTCGATACAGGCAATCTTGTAGGAGTCGCAGAACCAACCCTGTTGACAACCGTTGTCCGGCTTGAACCCATTGAGATCTATTTTAACGTAAGCGAAGACATTTTTTTAAATCAGATACAAAAGAATCGATCAAATGAAAAATCTGATCACAAATGCCTCATCGGTTTAACGGGGCAAGAGGATTATCCCTATCAGGGAAAACTGAATTTTATTGATAATACGGTTGACGACAGCACCGGGACCATTACACTTCGCATCGTGGTACCCAATAAAGACCACACGATCCTGCCCGGCATGTTCGCTCGGGTCAAATTGCCGGTCAAGACGATCAAAGACACCCTGCTGGTTCTCGATAAAGCATTGGGCACCGACCTGGGCGGAAAATACCTGTTACTGGTTAACGACAAGAATATTGTAAAACGCCGGCCGGTCACGACGGGCCAACCTGTCGGTGACATGCGTGTTATCACGTCCGGCTTGAAAGGCGATGAAACCTATATTCTCGAAGGCCTGCAGTTCGCTTATCCGCAAAGTGAAGTAAATCCTGTCCCGCAGGGTCAGGCTCCGCCGCAGGGCATGAAACCCGGTATGCCTTCAAAAGGACCCGTGAACCAGGCTGAACAAAAGAAGGAAAATAAAAAATAAGGATCTGACAGATACAGGAATAACATATGTTTAGTGCATTCTTCATAGATCGGCCTATTTTCGCTACGGTGGTTTCCATTGTTATTGTATTGCTCGGTGTCTTAGCTATCCCGAATCTGCCGGTTGAAAAAACTCCGGAGATCACCCCGCCGACGGTGGTCGTCACTGCGCAATACCCCGGTGCCAATGCCGAAGTGATCGCCGAGACCGTCGCCACCCCCCTCGAAGAACAGATCAACGGCGTCGAAGATATGTTATATATGTCCTCCAAAAGCTCCGACGATGGAACGATGGAACTGACGATCACCTTTGAAGTCGGTACGGATATTGACATGGCGACGGTACTGGTACAAAACCGCGTTTCTCTGGCCGAACCCTTCTTGCCCGAAGATGTCAAACGTTACGGCATTACGGTTCAAAAACGATCGATGAATATCACACTGGTGGCGACCCTTGAATCGCCTGCCGGTGATTTTGACACGACGTATCTCAGCAACTATATCAACATCTATGTCAAAGATGCGCTTTCCCGTGTCGAAGGCGTCGGCAACATAATTGTTTTCGGCTCGCAGGATTTCAGCATGCGTATCTGGATCGATCCTGAAAAAATGGAAAGCCGAAACCTCACCACCCAGGATATTCTGGCCGCAATTAATGAGCAGAATATCCAGGTCGCCGCCGGTAAGATCGGCAGCCCACCGATCTCGGGAAATAAGGGTTTCGAATACACCGTCAAAACACTGGGCCGGCTTGAGAATGTCGAACAATTCAACAATATCATTGTTAAAAGTGAAGGGGAGAACCGGCTGGTCTTTCTCAAAGACGTTGCGCGAGTCGAATTGGGTTCCCAGCAGTACAACTGGTTCGTCCAGCATAACGGAAAGCCCGCCGTCGCTATGGGTATCTTCCAGCGGCCCGGCGCTAATGCCCTGCAAATCGCAAAAGACGTACGCAAAACGATGAATAACCTGTCCCGGGACTTTCCCGAAGGTATGACTTACAGCATTCCGTTCGATCCGACCAAATTTATTATCGAATCGATCAAGGAAGTGATTATCACATTACTGATCGCGATCTCCCTGGTTGTATTAACCGTATTTGTCTTTTTGGGTCACTTACGATCCACCATTATCCCGTCGATCGCTATTCCGGTGTCGCTGATCGGTACGTTCGCCGCCATGTATGCTTTTGGATTCACGGTCAATACCCTCACTCTGTTTGGCTTGGTACTGGCCATCGGGATCGTGGTCGATGACGCGATTGTGGTTGTGGAAAATACCATGCGGATTCTCGAAGAAGAAGACCTGTCACCAAATCAGGCCGCTAAAAAAGCAATGCGGCAGATTACCGGACCGGTCATCGCGACAACGCTGGTTCTGCTGTCGGTCTTTATTCCCACGACACTGGTCGGCGGTGTCTCCGGAAGGCTTTACACCCAGTTTGCCATGACCATCTCAACCGCAACGGTATTTTCATCGATCAATGCCCTGACACTCAGTCCCGCTTTATGTGCCCTGTTCCTGCAGGAAAAGGCAAAGCAGAAGGAAACATGGTTCAACCGGATGTTCAACCGCTTTATGAAATCATCCACCGAGCGGTATCTCAATGTCGTCAAAATAATTACCCGTAAAAGCATCATCGCGATCGTTTTGCTGTCGATTATTCTCTTTCTGGCGGGAACCGGTCTGACAAATTTACCGACCGGATTTTTACCGACCGAAGATGAAGGATTTCTTCTTGTCAATGTCGAACTGCCGCCCGGCGCCAGTCTCGGCCGAACCGAAGAAGTCACTGACAAGGTCAATGAGATTCTGGATTCCACGAAAGGCATTAATCAATATGTCACGGTAGGCGGTTTCAGCATTCTGACCGATACGATCAGTTCAAACGGCGCAGCCTGCTTTATCGAGCTGAAACCCTGGAGTCAGCGAAAAGGCAGAGCGGCGTCGGTCCAGGCCATTCAACAGCAGGTCCAGGGACGATTGTTCGGCATCAATGAAGCAAGGTGTTTCGCATTCGCCCCGCCGCCTATTATGGGGCTTGGTATTTCCGATTTCGAACTGCAATTGGAAGACCGCGGTGAAGCCGGTTTTGCCCAACTGCAGCAGATTGGTGACATGCAGATGGGTATGGCCATGCAAAATCCTGTTTTGACCCGGGTCAACAGCTCCTTTAAGGCAAATGTCCCCCAGTTGTATGTCGATATCGACCGTAC
>CAZNET010000309.1:0-4100 GCA_964571885.1 uncultured Pirellulales bacterium | reverse complement strand
ACATCATCCGGATAATAATAGTCTTTGCTTCCAAGGTCACTTTTTCGGTTGGTGACTTTCCAGTATCGAAGTCCGCGACGCTCGCCGTGCCGTTTGTGAAATTCCAGATAGACCCCGTCCGCCGGATAACCAACAAATCCACACCAAACCTGTTTGCAGATATAAGGATCCCGCGCGAACGCTGCCATCGCCGGCGCCCTGCCGCTGTTACCGTCAACCCAGACCGGCTGATGTACGCTCAGGTCGTTATAGCCGCCTCCGTTAGAGACCATATGATAATCGACAAAGAAATGCGTCAGTCCCTCTTCGGCGACAAACTCGTCGATACCCCGCCGCCAATCCGGCCCGCCCCACCGAATCGCCGGTGTCCAATATCCCGCGGGCCTGTATGCGCCTTCCGGAAGCCAGATACCTTTCGGGGAAAAACCAAGAATATTGCGTGAACTGTACAGACCCGCACGTACCTGGGATCGAATTGACGAATCCTCCAACAGCAAGGGCATATACCCGTGTGTCGCCGCCGAGGTCAACAGCTCGACTTCGCCTGTCTGCGCGAAATTCTTAAAAGCTCCCGGAATATCACTATCTATGTCCGTGAACTGCTGATATAAATCCTGGTAGAATTGTTCCCAACGCCGGGCAAGCCAGACAAGATGTAGCTCTTTACTTTCTTCAAAGGCTCGACGATCTTTGCCGGCCCGCTCGACTCTGTCAATCAGATAGGCTTTGAAACCTTCTTTGAAATCTTCATGCGCAAGCTGCTCGAGAAGCACCGGTGTGATGCCGATCGTCAGCCGCGGATGCCCGTCAAGATAACGGCACTGCTCGATCATCTTCAACAATGGCAGATACGTTTCCGCCGCCGCCTCATTGAGCCAGTCTTCTCCATGCGGCCATTGACCGTGATGGAGGACATACGGCATATGCCCATGCAGTACAAGACAAAAACTTCCAATCGCCATTATCTACTCCTTAAATCAGCAAGTTCTGCAGGCGACTTTTGCTTCCTTGCGACATAATTGGCTTCTTCATCAATATCCTCATCGATGGCTTTATCGTTGCAGCTCACGAGTTGGTTGCGTGCCTGTTCCAGCACATCGGCCACCTGTTCCCAGTTTCCTCTGATCTTCAAACAATGATCTCTTTTCTCGGTTCTAATTCCCTGACTTTTAAAGAACAACCTTAACGATTCAAGCATGATGCAGTTTTCTTCGCTGATGGAATTATCTGAAATCATCAGCGTCGCTTCAAGTTGGACTGATCCGTTCTTATTTTTTTTCGCTCCGGTGCTTTCGATAATTTCCGTTAACGGATCCTGTCTTTTGAAGACGAGTGCATTAACTGACTTTGTGGTTTTCTTCGGAACCTTGGGGCACAACTGTCTGTAAACGTCGATATTCTGACCGGATATTTTTTCCCAGGTAAAACGTTTTTGAAGTTCCTTTCGACCGTTCTCACCCATCCAGCGAGCACGATCGAAATTGGAAAAAATCCGATTAATGCCCCAGGCAACTGAATCGACACGCGGGTATATTTTAAGACCGTTGACTTCATGTTCGACAAATTCCTTTGGCCCTCCGGTCTCTGTTACAACGACCGGTTTACCGGCACTCCAGGCCTCAAGCACAACGATCCCGAATGGTTCATTTCGGCTCGGCACACAAACCACCTCACAAAGCTTGAAAAGTTTTGTCAGGGTCAAACCGTTGCTGTAACCGACAAATCGAACGGCATGGGCAACACCAAGCTGCCTGGCTCTGGCTTCCAGAGCACCTCGCTGGTAGCCGTCGCCGGCGAAGATGAATTTTGCCGAGGGTGTATTGCTTAATATCTCCGGAATCGCTTCAATTAAAATATCCGCACCCTTTTGCCAGACCAGGCGTCCGCAAAAAAGCACGGTGGGATCGAGCGGACCGATCGCAAAATTTCGTTTTTCATGACCAGGGTCCATATTAAAAGCAAAACGCTCTGCATTAACACCGTTATTGATAACGTGTATCTTTGATTCGGGAACTTCATACATCCAGGCGATCTCATCTTTCGTCGTTTGCGAAACGGTAATAATCTTATCCGCCCAGTAGGTTCCCGCCCGCTCCTGCTCGCGTATTCGGACCGACTGGCCGTTATAAAAGACGTTACCGCATCGACCGAATTCGGTTGAATGGATCGTTAAGACACTTTTATGGCCCCGCCCCTGTTTGATCCAGATCATGGCGTTCGCACAGAGCCAGTCATGTGCATGAACAATATCAAAATGGCCGACCAGATCTTCCACAATCATGAAACGATCCACAATCGCCCGGCACATATTGTTAACATCCTCGACAAAATCATGATGCAGTGGATATGCACAGCGATGATAATGAACCCCGTCGATAAGGTCATGCGCATGCTGATCGGTCATATGCCGCGTGAAAAGATGTACCTCATGGCCCTCTTCCGTTAGTGCCTTGGACAGTTCACTGGTGTGGGCCGCGACGCCCCCAACAGCGACAGAATGAAGCGACTCCCACGTCAATACTGCGATTCTCATTAAAAAACTCCTTTCTTTTCAATTGAATTTGCATTTGTCGTTTCATTCCCGTCATGAGTAACTCATCGATATCGGTTCGGACGACATTGAAATGGTCCGGCGGTAAACCGACAGACATTTTTCCGCTGCGGCCTCCCAGGTCAGATTGCGAATCTCTTCCTTACCCTCTTCGATCAGACGTTTAACCATCTCAGGATTGCTCAGCAGATCGATGATGGTTTCAGCCATCTTTTCGGTATCCCAGAAATCGATTTTAACGGTACCCCGTTGAAGGATCTCCCCAACCCCGGTGGTTTTGGAAATGATAACCGGCAGATCCTGCTGTATCGCCTCTACGGCCGTAAGTCCGAACGGCTCGCTGACCGACGGCATCACATAAACATCTGCCGATTGATAGGCACGCTGCACCTGATCACCGTGCAGAAATCCGGTAAACAATATTTTCGAACCAAGTCCTTTCGCGGCGACCCTGTTGATCGCTTCCGGCGCAAGATCACCCCACCCGGCAATGATAAATTTCACATTTTTAAACTGGGTCAGAACTTTCTCGGCTGCCTCAACAAAGCAAAAAGGTCCTTTCTGCCCTGTTATACGCCCGAGGAACAAGACGATTTTTTCACCGTTTCGGGAAATTCGATCCCATTGTGTAGAAGCTTTCGGCCTGATGCCGTTGTGAACCACACTGATTTTATCCCGGTCAACTCCGTATTGCTTCGCAAGAATATCGGCGGTGTAATTTGAGACAGCGATAATTGCCGCGGCCGATCGCATTGCTTTTCGTTCGATCTCATAAACCTTCGGATTTACACTATCCCCCGAGCGGTCATACTCCGTTGCGTGAACATGTACCACCAAAGGCTTCGAGAGTTTTTCAGCCAAAGCAATACCGGCCGGAAATGTTACCCAATCGTGCGCATGAACAATATCAAAGCTCTCCTCTTCTATCAGTTCGACACAACGGTCGGCGTATTCCTCGACTCGCTCGGAAAGATTACCATCGTAACCGCCTATCGCTCCGGCACTTCTAATCCGCAACGGATGCGAAAGCTTAAAGGCATAGGGATTGGGGATACTGGAGGGCACGACCTTAAATGTGATATGCTCCGGATTATCGTCCGGCGGGCTTTGCAATTCATAACAATTATGAAACTCACCCTTGAGCCCCCAGCTCCCGGCCGGCAGCAGCATCGTAATGTTAACATCCATATGTTCCATTGCCCGTGTCAATCCATAACATGCGGTCCCTAAACCGCCGTTTATAAAAGGAGGAAACTCCCATCCCAGCATTAATACCTGCATGGGCATTCTATATCCTGACTCCTTTCATGTAACAATCTAATCTGCACAATATCCTAATTTGAATCGATGCCGGCAATTAACGGCCATAAGCCCTCCAATCCAGTTAATGAACGCCGAGTTCCTGCTTTAATTGACTTTCCGCATCGAGCCAGTTTTTAACGTCCTCGCCGGTCGGAAATCCGCGCTCACGCCAGATGGTTTTGGCTCGTTCTTCGATCTGTTCATGACTGATAGTAACCGGCTGCTGTTTTGTTGACTTATCCTGTTT
>CAZNET010000308.1:0-4115 GCA_964571885.1 uncultured Pirellulales bacterium | reverse complement strand
AAGCATATTCGATTTCTGATAGTTCATCAAATGGCTCAGGATTGGGATAAGTTGCGGAAGGCCTTCGGCCTGTCACTTTTAATCAGCATGGGCTGAAGGCCGTCCTACAATTCACAAGTCTGCGTTGCAGGATAGAGAATTGATAATCGAGAGTCGAGATTTGAGAGGGAGCTTGCCGTGCTGTGCTCGCAATGACAGGCAACGTTTTTTAGATTTTCAGAGGTTGCCTTTCAGTTTGTTATTTTATTTATAGATGTCGATATCATCAATGTAAAGGCAGGATGTTCCCGTATACCCATCCGGCTGGATCCAGAAATTAATTGTCTGGAAGTCATTTATGTTATGCCGCAGGGGGACCGCACTCACGGAATCGATGAGTGTGTTATCAAAATAAATACTTAAATCATATGTTCCCTGCGCAGGCCGAACCAGGCATTCATATTTGTAAAAGGTATCAATCAATGCGGATTGAATACCCGCACCATTCGGATCGGCATCCATTTTCAGATAATCATCCGGTTTTTCCAAAGAACCATCGCGATATGATAGGTAAATATCCCCGTCAAATTCTCTAAAACCGAAAATTGCTCCGCCCCATTGATCGATATCATTATTCGTGACATACAAAGCGAAGGTACCGGGAGGATTTTCTGAGCCGCTGCTGTTTGGTTCGGTTCCTCCGTAGGCCATTTTAACAGTCACCGTAAAAGGCTCATGAATCGGTCCCAGTCCTTCTGTGAATTCGGTTTTTGCATACGGAAGGAACTCATTCGTCAGGTCGGCATTATTAACGGTAAACATACTTAAGAATTGCATTCCTTCGGGCGATTGAGGTTTTCCGTCGCCTCCCTGTACAATTTTAACAGTTCTGTTGGAGTCAGCGACGGGTGCCTGCCAGAAATTCTGGTCATTGATATCTCCCAATGTATAATCTGGGTATTCGAAAGCACAATGATAACCCGGAAACTCAACGGGAAGATTGGGCTCATGAAAATCGTTGAAATCAAAGGATTCTTTCCAGTGTGATGCAATAATGGAAAAATCGTTAAAATCCACTCTCTGACTTTTATCGATATCGCTTCTGTCGCACCAGTCGTTAGAGAAATTACAATCACACAGCCAATGAGAAGCCATGATGAAAAGGTCATTATAATCTATATTTCCATCAAGATCACAATCGTAGTGATCGCTTTTTTCAAAAAGAAGCAGCATCTGTAAAGCTAAAGCATCCGCCCCTGTAATTGCTTCATAATGATTATGCTGAGACGTGGCTTTTGGAAGCGGTTTATCATCGAAGAACAATTCCAATGCCTTTTGTCCAAAATAATGAGCCCGCTGAAGATACACTTCATTGTCAGTCAGTTCGTAAGCGGCAAGCATGGATTCTATGGCATCGGCATACGCTTTTGGAAAAACTAATTCAGCGTTTCCCGGCTCGCTCACCAGGTAATCATCCGCGGCTTTCATGAATAGTGTTTTATGCCCTTCCAGGCCTGTTTGCTCATATCGATAAAAGCTGTAAAGGTGTGTCGCTGTTGTTCCATATCCCTGAAGCCACGTACTGTCATAATCATCAATGTAAGTCAAAATTACAGTGTCCGTGCTTGAACCCATCGCATGAACCTTGTCGCCAAGCCATGCCGGGAGCATATGGGCAATTTTATCAGTATTAACTGCAAGTTCCATCTCGCTTTCAGGCCACCATGTTCCCGGGGAATAGGTTCCGGCCGGCAAACCGCCAGGAGGCACATCCCCCTGCCAAACATCCGGTCTTCTGTTTTCAAAGGAGTCGACCATCCGATCGATCGCGGTCAGCATCTCATTCTTAAAATTAGGATCCGATGATTGATGATACGCATACGCCCAACTGTGAATGTAAAATCCGCCATGGCGGGGGAACTGATGGTCCGTCTGCGGCCCGTGGATGTCATAATAGGCATGTCTGCTGAAATTACATGTCACTTTGTCGTAAATCTGATGGTTCCATAGCCCCATAGCAAAATCAAGACAGGGCCCGGAAGCGAATTGATAACTTTTGGGCCAAAGTTTCCATACATCAAAAAATTCATGGGTGCCATAGGTTGAATGCTGCTGCGTTCTGCTTTCAAGAAGGAAATCCCAACCAAGGTGCTCTCCCCAAGCCATTAGACCTGTGACGGGACTTTGACAGTTATTGAAAAACCATTGTATCGCAGAATCAGCCTCCAAGGCATAGTTTGGGTCTCCAGTTATATCACGTAAATAATACAGGACCTGAAAAAGCTCCTGATGATGTTGAGAATTGTTGCCCGTTCTCATCCTGTCTGTTTCACGAACACCGGGGATGGCGGGCAGGCTTGATGGAAAATACAGGGTTTCTCGATTCAGAGTAGACGCAAAAAGGGGAGAATGCTCACTGCCATAAATATCCCTTGCATCCAAAATCATCGTATCAGAGTATCTTTTGACAACGAAGTAGTAAGCATAAGGATTGAAATCGTTCGCAAAAGAAGAAACTGATAATGCGAAAATCAGTATGATATAACGTTCTTTGAACGGATATCCGGTAAACATAATTATAGTCTCCTATTGCAGAATTCTAAACACAAAGAGGTGGTGTTGTCAAGAGCTTTTTTATTATGGAAAATCTCTAAAAATCCTATTTTACCGTCACTGCGAGAAGTGTACCGACGGAAGAATCCGCTTTTTTCGTACGATTGATGAGATTGCCGCGCTTCGTTCGCAATGATTTTATGAAAGCGTGTCTCCCTTGCGGTATAATATCCGCGAGATATTAACGTTTTTGAAAGGAGACACGTATGGATATTATAGCATTGGATGCCCATAAACGCTACAGACAGGTCTGTGGGCTAATCGAATTTGGAGGACCCCCTACCAATCTTCGTCAAGACTACGACAGGCAGGCGGTGCAGGGAGCTAAGACTTATTTGGAAAGGTATGCACAGCATACCCTACGAAAACTAATTTTGAATGATCATTGATCATTGTCTATTGAATATTAATTGAATCCTTCGTATGATTGATTTTAATAGACCCTTCGACTTCGCTCAGGGTGACTGGCGTCAGATTTCTCCGCTCGCTTTGCTCGGTTGAAATGACAGAATCGTTGCTTGTCACTTGTCGCTGATTGCTGGTCGCTGGAAAATATGGAAGGCCTTCGGCCTGATTTATTTTAACAGCATGGGCTGAAGCGTATCCTATGAAACTTTATTTTATAGATTCCTCCGCTCGCTTCGCTCGGTCGGAATGACGGAATCGCCGATTGTCTCTCGTCGCTTGTCGCTCGGGATTGGCATATAGCGTTTAGCGGGACGGAAAATCGGAAGTGGTTTCGGTGGGGCGAGCCCCACCCTACATTTTGTATCTACGCCCTCGCGGGGATGACCTGTCTTCGTTACAACTACGACGGGCAGGTATGGAGCGACGCAGCGTGCGGGGTGACGACCCTGCGGATGGAAAATGGAGAGTCGAAAATCGAGAGTTGCGAAGAATGTGGAATGTTCTTTTTTAACAGATCCCTCGGTTCACTTTGTTCACTCGGAATGACGATCCTGCGGATGGATAATCGAAAGTCGAGAGTGGTTTCGGTGGGGCAAGCCCCACCCTACGAACTTGATTAGTGAATAGTTGTTGGTAAATAGTGATTCCCGACAGGTCGTGATTTCCGCTTCGCTTCAATATTTGCGGAAGGCCTTCGGCCTGATTATTTTTTATCAGCATGGGCTGAAGCCCATCCTACATTCTGCTACGGAGCGGATATCGATTTTGCGGTGGTGGTGGATTTTAACGATATGAAGATATTGTGCCAGCACTGGCTTGATTACGTCGCTTGTCGCTCGCATGAGAAGGAACCATCCACCTCATACTTTGGTGGCTGCCACCCGATCTTTTAGGTTCTGTGGAACACTCCACCTCATCGTTGACTCGATGGCTGCCATACGCCGACAAAAGGCGTCGGGATGCAAGCAAAGCCACATCCTGCGATCTGGATTTCTGTTCTGGGTTCAGGCATGACCATTTCAATTTGTGATCGATGATTTTCTATTGATCATTTTTTGAATCCACATTTGGTGGATGACCTGTTTTAGAGGTCCTTTGGCTGTTGCCGCCTCGGG
>CAZNET010000307.1:0-4142 GCA_964571885.1 uncultured Pirellulales bacterium | reverse complement strand
CTTCCTCTGCGAACGATCAAACTTTATGGTGAGTTCATAGGCGAAGACGAATCGGGCGGTTTACCGAGCAACTTCGGCAAGTTAATCGGAATGAAACTTAACGATATCCTAAAAAGCGGAAAAACAGATTTTACATTTGAATACGCAAATAACCATATTCCCGACAAGCCTAACGTTTTCTACGCACACAATATCTATACATCCGGCTATACCTATAAAGACCGGATCATCGGTCATCATATGGGGACTGATGCGGAAGATTTATTTTTCAAGATTGACCATTTTATCAACGAAGATACGCTTTTAGCCTTAAAATATGACAGATTAGCGAGAGGACTTTCTTCTTCCATACAAGAAACAACGAATCGATATGGTTTTGATATAAATTATTTTGCAACAAAGAATTGGAACGTAACCGCCGGTTATCGCTACGAGCACATTAATAATGCTTCTTTTACAGATAATGACCGGAATAATCACATATTTCATGTGCAGTTCCTGTATGACTTTTGACGATAAATAACCGTTAGATGCCAAAAGAACTTGCTGTTAAGAAAGTCAATATGTGTAATATGGAGAATAATATTGACATTATCGCATATTGTGTATATTATAATATCAAATCAATTTTTGTCGGTTTTAAGAGCAGATCAATAAAATAGCAAACGAAAGGAAAGAAAAATGGAGAAAATAAGGATATTGTTAAGTTTTACAGTTTTAGTTCTGGTATTAATTCTGAGCGGCTGTTATTCATCAAATCCAGCGGATATCGCTGCCTTTGCGAAACCTTACCAAGTGATCGTTACAACCAATGATTATATTATTCAGCCTCCTGATGTTATAGAATTGCATTGTTCCAAAGTGCCGGAAATTCATCTTCAGAGACATAAAATCAGGCCGGATGGAAAAGTCGCATTTGAGATTTTAGGTGAATTTCAAGCAGCAGGCAAAACCCCCAAAGAGCTTTCAGATGAGATTCATAAAAAAGTGCTCACGCTGTACGCCCTGACAAATGAAAATCCCGTCGAAACAAGAGTCCTTATATATCAAAGCAGTTTTTATTACGTTCTGGGAGAAGTCTATCTGCCCGGCGCCAAGCCTTATACAGGCAGGGATAGTGTCTTAAAAGCCCTTGCTGAAGCTAAGATCGCTCCAACGGCATGGAAGGAACGCGTTCAGGTCATAAGGCCTTCCGCGGATCCAAATAATGAACCGCCTAAAATATTTGAGCTTAATTATGATAAATTGGTTGCTCACGGCGATACAAGCCAAAATGTTTTGTTACAGGAAGGCGATGTGGTCTATGTACCGCCGACGGTGCTGGCCGCCGCGGCGATGGTGGTCGAAGAAGTTGCAAGGCCGATTGGACGAGCTTTTTCTACCGTGAATGTGGTCCAGCAGGTTCAATATACACCTGATCGATATTAATAAATAATTTATTTTGTATATGCAAAACCATCGACTATTAAAAATCATGCATTTTGCCGGTACGCTGTGGTTTGTCGTTTGTGCCCTTTATATACTCATTCTGGCTTTGAGACAAGCGGGATTCCACTGGTGGATTATCTTTTCTCTATCCGGCCATTCGATTATTATTTTCATGGTTTTGTTGAGTCTTTATTTATTTGCTATTTTCAGGGGCGTTGGCAAAAGCCAGTCGATTACTATCGAGCACCCTTTGACCAGTACGAATTACTATATGACGTTCTATGTTTCTGTTCCTTTCCTCGGATTGCTGGTGAGTCTGTTCGCGATATTGGACTTTCAGGATCTCAATCATGTTTTACTGACCATTTCCATGGGAACGCTTGGCGCCACCTTTTTAACCTGGGTCATCGTCGATCCGATTGTCGGTATGATCGAGATGCTGGCACCTGAAAGCCGAAAGCATTATGCCGTGCGAATGGAAAGAATAAGACTGCAGAAAGAAGAAAAGAAACGAAGACGAGAAATGATTCTGAAAAATGCGATTGAATTTGCTGAAACCAATCAACGGCTTTGGCAGCAGCATTTTGCCAACGAAGCCGAAAAGCTTGCGGAGATTCTCTCGCTTGATCTTGTCGATTCACCTCAGGCTCGTGAAACCGCGGTGGATATCGGCGTAAAAGCCTGGCAGCAAGGCGGTCTTTACTGTATGCAGGAGGTCAGAGAAATGGCCTTGAATAAATATAAAGAAAAAACAAAGAATGACATTGTAATGGATTGCATTTCTTTTTGGTGGGACGGAATCGGAACATGGAAAAATAAAATGCTGGTATAGTCATTAGTGAGGAGAAAGGGGTGAAAAATGTTAAATGCAATCCATACATGGGTCGTGTCAGCGGTTATTGTTAATTCCCTGTCCCTGTCGGCGGGCGTTTTTTATGTTGACGTCAACAGTCCGAACGTTCCCGGGACGGGCAGTTTCTTCGACCCCTACCGAAGCATCGGTCAGGCCGTCAATTCACCTGACATCAATGACGGTGATATCGTTGTGATCAATCCCGGCAGATATACAGGGCCCAATAACACGGATGTGTCAATCCCGCCTGTTTCGTTAATCCTGAAAAGCATCGACCCGAATGATCCTTCGGTTGTCAGCTCAACGATTATTGATCCTAATCATCAGGGACGCGGTTTTGTCATAACGAATCATCCCGGATGGGTTGAATTTAAGGGCCTGACCATCACCGATGCCAACAGTTCGGTTTCGGGCGGAGCCTTTTTCTGCTACAAAAGCACCGTGACTCTGGAAAAATGTCATTTACAGGATAACCAATGCGCGTCCAGCGGCGGCGCGCTTTATGCGTTTGATTGTGACATCGCCATCACCAACAGCCTGCTTATCAATAATCGTGGTAATTTCGGCGGTGCGGTACGTGTTGCGTCCGACAGCAATTTAACAATGACCAATTGTACCCTCGCCGCCAACAAAGCCCTTTCGATGCAGGGGGACGGCATCTACTGCAACAACAGCAACCTCATAGCTGCGAACAGTATTTTCTGGAAAAATGGAAAAGAGAATCTATATGCCGGTGACTCGAACGCATCGGTCGCTTACAGTGTCATCGACGCCAACTGGCCCGGAACCGGAAATCTCAAGGCCGATCCGTGCTTTGTTTCGTTCGACATCAATGATCCGAGCGACAATTGGGATTTTCATCTGCAAAGTCAGGCGGGCCGGTGGAATGCAGCCGATAAGTCCTGGGGTGCTGACGCGAACACCAGTCGAGGTATCGACGCCGGTGATCCGAATGGTTCTTATCATTACGAACTATGGCCGCACGGTAAACATATCAATATCGGCGCTTACGGCAATACCAGCCAGGCGAGCATGTCACTCGATCCCGCCGGCAACAGTGCCGACCTTAATAAAGATGACATCGTTGACGCCAATGACCTGAGCATGTTTACGGACGAATGGCTTGAAAAAGACAGGCCGCTGCCGGCCGATCTGGACAGAAACTCCGCCGTGAACTTTAGGGATTATTCCATATTTTCAGACAATTGGCTCTGGCGGCAGCCCGATGCCGCTGATTTAGATCAGGACGGAACTGTTAATTTTTGTGATTATTCGATTTTAACGAAATATTGGCTGAGCACTCATCCCCCTGCCGGTGACTTATACGCCGATGACATCGTTGATTATAAGGATATCCGCGTCTTCGTATCAAGCTGGCTGGATTGACCCGCCGCCAAACCACCGGTGAATACGCTATCCAGGCGGAAAATTCTTTTGACGCGGTCTTTGAATATGGTAAAATGCTTTGTATTGGGAATCCTTTTGACAGCGATATTATGACTAAGGCAGGTAATACTGCTCTTACTTGGGAGCCGAACGGGATGTTGAGTGCCGGGCTGGACAGTTTGGAAATGACCTATAACGGCGATTATAAGCTGCAAGCCGTTACCGACGGCTCATATACCCTCCATGTCAAATACGACCCGATGGGTAACCGCGTCTGGCGGAAGTCCGATTTCCCGGGCTTTGTGGCCGAGGCCAACTATATTGTCGATATATCCGGGCCTCTGCCGGTGATTCTCTGTGAGCTTGACGACACCGGCGAGATGACAAACTCCTATGTTTACGCCAACAGCCAGATTCTCGTTAAGTGTGATCATACCGGCGCGAGCGTTGAAGATTACTTCTATATCACGGACCG
>CAZNET010000306.1:1856-4144 GCA_964571885.1 uncultured Pirellulales bacterium | reverse complement strand
ATCCGTATCTTTTTCTCTGCCGAGAAACTCCCTGTTTAACTGAATTATTTTTCCGCTGTCCACCACGGCGATACTGACAGTGACATCGGATACATCAAATCTATCACAGATTTGATGTACCAGCCGCTTTATCGAAGAAGCATCAACGTCCACATCCTCGCAGAGTCGAGCGATTTGAATATCAATATTTCCGTTTTCATCGCTGAGGCCCATAAATTGATCTCTTATTTATTTGTGTTTTCCTTTTTGTTGTCCGAAGGTTCGTCCGGCGATTTAGGATAGGCAATCCGCCCGTGATAATGCGCGGTCAAGGTCTTGGTCATACTCGCCTCGATTTGATTTAACTCCCTCAACGACAGGTCGCATTCATCGAACTGGCCGTCCTGAAGTCTTTTCATGGCCATATTATGAACCACCGCTTCGATCTTTGAGGGTGTCACTTCGGTTAACGAACGAGTAGCGCTTTCGACCACATCCGAGAGCATCACGATCGCTGCCTCTTTTGTTTTGGGTTTCGGACCGGGATATCGAAATTCACTTTCGGAGGGCGGCGAGGTTTTGCCGTCGTTGCTCTTCTTCTTCGCCTCATTGTAAAAATATTCGACCAGCGTGTTGCCGTGATGTGTCTCAATGAATTGTCTAAGGGCTATCGGCAGCTTGTATTCTTTGGCCAGTTCGATACCGTCTTTGACATGGCCGACAATAATCAACTGACTCATCGCCGGGGAAAGGTCTTTATGCCTGCTTTCACCGCCCATTTCATTTTCATTGAAGTAGCCGGGCTTATTGATCTTGCCGATATCATGATAATAGGATCCCACCCTGCACAACAGGCCGTCACACCCAATCGCATCGGCGGCGGCTTCGGCGATCAATCCCATCGACTGGCTGTGGCTGTTGGTTCCCGGCGCTTCCATCTCAAGCCGTCTGAGGATCGGCTGATTTTTGACGCTCCAGTCGATCAACGTTAAGCTTGTGGCGATCCGGAAGATACGTTCGATGACCGGCAGCAGTCCCTGGATCACCAGACCGGCGATCAACGCCAGACAACCGTGGTAAATGGAATCCAGAAAGATACTTTTGACCGGCTGTTGCCTGTCCATAAATCCCAGCATCATCGAGACAACGAAAACGATGGTCGCACATAAGGCGCTGACTTCGAGCAGTTTCGTACGGGTTCGTATTTCCCTCAAAGCAAAACAGCACGTTATCGCACCGGCGGCCATGATCAGAAATAAATCAATATCCTTCTGCGGCTGAATCGTAAAACTGGCCAGCACGCAGTAAAAAAGGCTCATCCCCAGCGCAAAACGCTGATTATAGGCTATCGATAAAATCATCGCGACGGTAACGGCGGTGACGGTTCCCCAGCAATACCACTGTGAGGTGACCACGGCGAGTTTGACCAGCGTCAACAAAAGAATATAGATGCACGCCAGCGCAATCGCCCGGGTGTGATTTTTGATGATCCGGCTTTGATAGTGATGAATATAAAAAGCGATCGCCACGCAGACAAGGGTAACCAAAGCGGCGATCGGCAGAACTTCCGCGTATTCCTTATGATATACCAGATCAAAGGAAATGATATACACACAGCTCAAAATAAACAGAACCATGATCAATAAAGAAACGAAGACATCTTTTGTGAATTTTTCTTTATTTTTTGCCTGGCGTTCCGAGGTTTTACTTTTTCTTACCTTGGTTCGCCTGGGATTGGTTTTTTTCCAGAAACGCAGTGCCATATTTCACCAAAAGAGTATTATTTTTCTGAATTTTCATTTTTTGTTTTGTAAGCTTTTACGATATTCTGCACGAGTTTGTGCCTGACAATATCCATTTGTGTCAGTTCGGAGACCCCGATGCCTTTTATGCCTTTGAGTATGGAAATGGCGTCAACCAGGCCGCTTTGCCTGCCTTTTTCAAGGTCAATCTGCGTAATATCACCGGTGATAATCATCTTGGATCCGTGCCCAAGCCGGGTCAGCACCATCAGCATTTGCGATGGTGAGGTGTTCTGAGCCTCATCGCAGATAATGGCGGATTCATTCAGGGTTCTGCCTCTCATGAATGCCAGGGGTATGATCTCGATAATATCCAGTTCCATGAATTTACGCATCTGTGAAAAATCCATCATATCTTCAAGTGCATCAAACAATGGCCTCAGATACGGATTGACTTTGGCCTGCAGGTCCCCGGGTAGAAAACCAAGTTTTTCCCCAGCTTCGACGGCCGGTCGGGCCAGTACGATCCTCCTAATCTGCTTGTTTTTAAGCATTGAAACCGCGATT
>CAZNET010000306.1:0-1846 GCA_964571885.1 uncultured Pirellulales bacterium | reverse complement strand
TTTTCCGGTTCCTGCCGGGCCGGTACAAAACGTCAAATCATTGTTGTGCATGGTTTCGATATATTCCTGCTGACGGGCCGTTTTTGCCTCGACAAAACGGTGGGAATAAACATCGATAGCCGTTGATTTTTGCACAACGGGTGAACCATCCGAACGGATAAATAATTCTACATCGGATGCCGTCAGTGATCTTTTCCTCGCCAGATGCTTTTGCATTTTATCGATAACATCGACTACGGCTTTAACATCATTTTCCCGTCCCGAAACGACCAGATTCGATTGTCTTGCCGTTATTTTAACATCAAAGGATTTTCTCAGCAGACGCAGGTGACTGTCAGCGGTACCGAACAGTTCTATCTGATTTTGAGCCGGATCTAATTTTATTGAAACTTCCAAACCTATCCTCGATTGATAATCATCATAAAATACCAGTAAGAAAAGGGTGCCGCGATCAGGGGTGAATCAATCACATCCAGTATCCCGCCGAATCCGGGAACCTGGCTGGATGAATCTTTTGTATGAGCATCTCTTTTAAGCATTGATTCAGCCAAATCGCCAAGCTGCCCAATAAACGCAAAGGCAACGCCATAAACGATTGCCAAAGGCCAGTTCATTATACCAAAATAATACGCAAAGCAAAGGGAAACCAAAACAGCGAAAAGAATCGCTCCGATCATGCCTTCCCACGTCTTTGCAGGGCTGACTCGAGGCGAAAATTTATGTTTGCCGAATGATTTTCCAAAGGTATAAGCTCCGATATCAGAACTTTTCACCACCGCAGCATACATCAGAAACGGCCAAATACCGAAATCAATCCTGATTCCTAAAATAAAGGCGCCGAGACAACCCAGATATCCGATGGAAAACAAGGTTACGCTGCAGTTGGAAATGACATTTTCGGTTCCATGGTAAATTCGCTGATATAGAAACAATGACGATATCGTCATGGCGATTAACGAGGAAAAAATAATATGCGAATCCGTATATAAAAATTGCCGCCAGTACCAAAAGGAGGCATAAATAATCGTCAGAGGAATAGCCAGAGCTTTAAAGAGGCTGATTTTTTTCATTTCGGCAAGTTTTGCAATTTCAAGCTGGGCGGGTAAGATCACCACGCTGACAAGTATAAACAGCAGCGTGGCCTGTACGGCTTGGGGGTCAGTTTGCGCGTTCATGGAACCGTCGATCCAGGCGTCAAAGAGCACGATCACAACGAACAAACATGCCATTAACGTGCCAAATATTAATCGGTATCTAAGCATAACGCGGATGTATTTAGAGTGTCTTTATCCTTTCTATCGGCTTGTTTTGACATCACCAAATCTGCGAGTCCGGTTCGCATAGGCCCGTATCGCCTTCTCGAGGTCGGCTTTTTCAAAATCGGGCCAGAGTGTTTCGGTGACATAAAATTCACAATAAGAAATCTGCCAAAGCAAAAAATTGCTTATTCTCATTTCGTTGGCCGTGCGAATCAGTAAATCCGGATCTTTGAAACCGGAGGTGTATAAATGTTTATCGATGCAGGTTTCGTCAATCTGATCAAGTGATAATCGCCCGTTTTTATATTCAGCCGCGATCTTTTTTACCGCATCGACAATTTCCTGACGGCTTCCGTAATTCAGGGCAAAACCAAGGACCATTCCCTCATGTTTAGAGGTTATTTCGATGCTTTCATCAAGAGCCTGCTGGACATCATCGGGCAAATTGTCGCGTTTTCCGAGATGGATAAGCTTAACTTTGTTTTTATCCATTAAAGGCCTGATACCAATCAGATATTGTCTATAAAGACCCATGAGCGCATCGACTTCTTCTTTGGGCCTTTTCCAGTTTTCCAGGCTGAATGAAT
>CAZNET010000305.1:0-4151 GCA_964571885.1 uncultured Pirellulales bacterium | reverse complement strand
CCGAACTGGCCTGACGGCTGGGATATCGCGACCCCGTCCACCTGGTGGGACCCGGGTAATTCGAGTACCTACTGGGATCCCAATGACTTCCTGACCTGGGCGGATATGGATGAGATTACACTTTCAATGTGGGTCAAAATAACTGAACCGGATGTTGAAAACGGTGATCCCGGAAATAACAAGTTTCTGACCAAGGGCTGGCTGCCGGCATACTCCCTTAACCGTGGTGTTCAGGGAGGCGGCGGCGCAGATGAAGGAAGATTTCTTGTCAATCAGGAAGCCGGTGGTATCAACACGCATGTAGAAATGGTCGAAAATCAATGGTATCATCTGGCCGCTACTTACGATGGTACAGAACGACGTATTTACATCAACGGTATGCTTGGAGAACTCGCGTTCGGCCTCAATCAGGGTAAGACCTCATTGATTAATCCGGGCGTGACGGATCCTGTCAGACTTGGGACTACAAATGATTCGCTGCAGTTTGCCGGTTACCTCGATGAAGTGCGAATCTACAGCCGGGCCTTGAGCCATGGCGAGATCATGAATCTGGCCGGTATCTCCGCAGGTACCGTCATGCAGGTTGATCTGCCGCAGCCGGGTCTCGACCTGGTCGCTGA
This sequence comes from uncultured Pirellulales bacterium, assembly GCA_964571885.1. GTDB lineage: Bacteria > Planctomycetota > Phycisphaerae > Sedimentisphaerales > Anaerobacaceae > CAZNET01. The sequence goes on along the minus strand of CAZNET010000305.1, from coordinate 3,531 downwards.
CGGCACAGTTAACTTCAAGGATTATGCTGTCATGATGCAGGAATGGCTGGTTGGACCGCTCAAATGGCCTGAGTGGTAATCAACTCTGCAGTTTTATGATGTGTTCGAAAGGGACCTTGAACAATTCAAGGTCCCTTTTTAATTTATGAGTAGCTCAATAATTACATTTGAGCCGTAAAGTGAAGATTTTAGATTTCCGTCAAGCAAGGCAATTCAGCTTGAGCGGAAGCTGAAGTTGCGTTTATCCGACGATATACAAAAACAAAAAGATTTGCTTGTCCGCCAAAATGAATTTTTAGAGGTGTCCTTAAAATTAAAAGATGAATTAAAAAGAGTTTTTGTTGCCTTTGAATCTCTTCGTTGGTAAATTACTATAATTGGAATAAAGCTGAGATAGGTTGTTTTTATTGGCAGGTGACATAATGTATAACAAATTAAACAGGCGTGAATTTCTTTATCGATGCGGCATGATAGCGTCCGGTCTGGTTTTAGGTAAATCGCTCCGTGTTTACGGACAGCAAAAGACAAAACCCAATATTTTGATTATCGTCGGCGACGATCACGGATATGCGGATATGAGCTGTACTGGATTAGCTTCGGATGTCCATACACCTAATCTGGATAGAATTTCACAAATGGGAATCCGCTTTACCCAGGCGTATGCGACATCCTCAATATGCAGCCCCTCCAGGGCCGGCCTGGAAACAGGATGCTACCAGCAAAGATTCGGCCAGTACTGGTACGGCGGCAAGGGAATTCATGACCCGAAATACTTAACGATCGCGGAAATTCTGAAAAAGCAGGGCTATGTGAACGGATATGTTGGTAAATTCCATTATGGCGGAAAACATAATCATCCGAAACATCGCAACTTGCCGTTAAATCACGGCTTTGATTTTCTTTATGGATTCGGCGGCGGAAGAAAACATTACCTGCACCACAAAACCGAATACGTCGAACGTTTTAAGATGCTTAGGAAAAAATATAATAAAACCGCGGGACAATCGCTCGTAGAAGGACCTATTTGGGTCGGACGCGAACGTAAGGACCAGGAAGGCTTCACAACTGAAATGATCGGTGATAAAGCCCGTGAATTTATACGAACCAATAAAGACAAACCGTTTTACCTGCACGTCGGATTCAATGCGGTGCATAATTTTACCCACCAGTTACCGAAAGAATATCTTAAAAAACATAACTTAAAAGGATATCACGACTGGGATCCCGGCAAAGAGGATTATTATCCCTGGTACCAGCAAAGCAGATATCCGAATAATCCGGAAGGCCGGGCTCATTATCTCGGCCAGCTTGATTATATGGATAACGAGATCGGCACCTTGCTCGATCTGCTTGATGAGCTGAACATTGCTGATAATACGGTAATTTTTTATATCGGTGACAATGGAGGTTCCACCCCTATTTATGCTGATAACGGTCCTTTACGCGGAAGTAAATATACACTGTACGAGGGCGGCATTCGCGTTCCGCTTATGATCGCCTGGCCTAAAAAATTTCAGCAGAATAAGATCAGGAATAACGTTGTTTCCGCTCTGGATATTTTGCCGACGGTCTGTAATGTCACTGGTTCACCAACGCCTTCATATATAGATGGAATGGATATCACCGAGCTGCTCTCTGGAAAAAATCCCGATTTATATCACGAAACGCTTGTCTGGGATACACATTCCGAAACCGCGGTTCGACACGGTAAATGGAAACTCAGAACGGCGAGCAAGAACGGTCATGCCGACTATGAGATGGTCGAGCTTGAATTGGGTGAATTTCTTTACGATCTTGAAAACGATCCAGGTGAAACAACGAATCTGGCTGGCAAACATAAAGATAAATTGATGTATCTGAAAAATATCTACGACAAATGGAATCAGTATATTCAGAAGTCATGACCGAAACACATGCTCTTTATTGTTTGCCATACAACTTTCGAAAAGTAAGCGGGCTCATCCCCTTGACCTTTTTGAAATATCGGCTGATATTTTCGCTGCTGTTGAAATCAAGCGAGATGGCAATTTGAGTAACGGACATATTTGTCTCAATCAGCATGGTTGCGATTTGTTCCACCCGTGCCCGTTTGATTTCATCGTGTAGCGATCTGCCTACCATTTTCTTGAATCGTTTATACAATTCGCATCGCGATAACGCGACAGTTTCAATGACATCATTAACCTGAATGGCCCGTCTCGAATTGTCACGGATAAACCGAACGGCTTTCGCGATTTCCGTATCTTCTATGGCCAGAATATCTGTTGATTGACGGGTAATAATGTGAGTTGCGGGAGCTATAATCGTTTCATCGGATACATTTTCGCCATTCATTAATTTCTCGAGCTTTGCTGCCGCCTGATATCCCTGATACTCAAAATTGATAGCGACACTTGAAATAGGTATCGCCGAAAGTTGACATGATAACTGGTCATTGTCCACGCCAAGCACGGCAACCTGTTCGGGGACATCCGCCTCGACTATTTTACAGGCTTCAATGACATGTTCGGCACATTCGTCATTGCATGCCAATAACCCGATCGGCTTAGGTAATGATTTTAACCATTCAGCGATTTGTTTTGGTTCGTTTTCCCAGGATCGCTTTACATTAGATCGAGGTTGTTTGAAAAAATGAGTCTCATAGCCGGCTTGCTGGATTCGCTTATCGAAAGCATCCGCTCTTTCTCGGGACCACCAATATAAATCCTCATATCCGCAATAAGCAAAATTATGGAAACCCCTTTCAAGTAAATGCTCGGCAGCCATTTTACCCACAGCGTTATTATCGCTTTTTGTATCCGGCGGCCCCAATACAACGGTAGGAAGTCCTAAAGAAGCCACTTCAACATTCTCCATCGGATGATAAGCCATTACACCGTCAGCATTTAGATTCTTTAAAACAGAGAGGATCTTTTTTCGATGAGACTTGATATAAATAGGAGGTTCCATGTAAAAACGCCAGGGACCGTTGATTCGGGAATATTTTGCGATTCCAAAAAGCTGCCCCCGACCGGCGGCCCGTGCTTTATTGAGTAATAATATCACTTTTTTGCTTTGTGCCATGAATCTTTTCTCCGTACTAAAGACTCATAAAGATTTTTTTCTAACGCAAAACGCTGCGAAAAAATGTCATAAATTGACGGGAATTTCATACATAATGACGTTAATTCCATCACAAAATATTATAGAATTTATTATGTAAAATAACAAAAAAAATCTGTAAAATATTGAAAAAATCAAAGAAATTTAAAAAATTCAGAAAAACACCTCGTGGCATGCCTTCTTTTTTAAATTTCTTCTCATTGATTGACCAATTAAAATAATTTAGTGTCTCTGTAAATGATTTATAAAGAATTTATAGAGAAGGTGCTTTCAGGTTTTTTTTTTATTGGAGGAGTATTAAGATGTGCAAAAAATTTATCTTTTTACAAGCGGTCATTTCTTTATTTTTATTTTCATCATTAGCTTTTGCCGAACTTGAAGATGACCCGAATCTTGTAGCCCGTTGGCTGTTCGACGATGATTTTACCG
>CAZNET010000304.1:3905-4175 GCA_964571885.1 uncultured Pirellulales bacterium | reverse complement strand
ATCCGCTAAATAAAGAATTCTATCTGCTTTATTTACTTGAACTTTGAATTCCTCTACCGCTTGAGAATCAAATGCTGCCGTAAGACACTTTTCTATTACTTTTTCAATGTCGGATTGCTCCACAGAAGTCTTAACCCCCAAATCGATGATATTGCCGGCAATAGCCAAACGAATAGCCACCATCATGGGATCCTCAGATGTTCGAATCACTTGTTCCAGCTCGATACACATACTCATTGCTAATTGATTAAATCTTCGTTTGAGCTCTTT
>CAZNET010000304.1:0-3895 GCA_964571885.1 uncultured Pirellulales bacterium | reverse complement strand
GTCATCACCGGTCAATTCCCGAATCAGCCTATGTATTTCCTGGCCGATCGCCGGCGGATTTTTAGCCATATTCAGATCTTTCATCAACCGTAGTGTTTCCCGAACAACTTTTTCATGAATGTTTTCATCAGTCGTGACCAGCCTCGAAGAATCCAAAGCCTGGCGAAGAAAGCAGGGTATGCAATCTAAAAATATTTTCATAAACTTCTTACCTGAATATTAATCCTAATGTTCTTTATTTATTTACTATGTACCTTTGTATTTTTTCAGACCCTGTCCCTGTCGGTCGCACGTAACCTCATTAACAAGGCAAAAAAACATTTACCAATTTCTGCCGGCTCGGCCTCGGCGCCTTCGAAAACACCTGCGAGCACCTTTCCAATAACAAGGTAAGGTGTACTGCGGCTCAGATAATTTCTCGGATTGGTACGCATCTAATACTTGTTCAGTTGAACCTTTCACAAACGGCAGCACTTCAATTCCCAAGTCGCTCAATAAATACGCAAGCGGTCTGGAAATTGCGCCGCAAATGAGTACATCGACCTCAAGCTGTCTCAATTTAGATGCTCTTTCCGGTACGCTGCGTTCGGTCAGAACAATCTCATTTCGGCTTTTCTCTTTGCCGTTTTCAAACGTAACAATCAACAATCTATGAGCAAAATCAAAGACACTCGAAACACTGCTTTGCCAAATTGGTATTGCAATTTTCATAAATAATCACCTTAAACAACATATGCAACTTACGTACCAAACGAAAGCCCAAATAACCAATAATTATAAGTCTCTATATTTTAATGACTTATTAAAATATAAATTTTTAAATTAATTAGAAGATCAAGTCTGACCAATTGCATAATGCAATATTAAGCATATGACGGCTATTGCAACATGCAATACATCATCAATTATGCTATGCCCTATTTTGTGCGGATATTGAGATTTTTGAGCTTTCTGAACAACGTACTTGCATTAATTCCCAGTTCTTTCGCTGCAGCGGTGCGGTTACCCTTGTTCCGACGTAATGCTTTTTCGATCAACAGAGCTTCCATTTGTTTCAAGGTTCTGAATTCACCGATATCAGAGCCTTTTCCCATGGTGTCCTTTTGAATGGCCGAGGGTAAATGTTTAGCCTCGATCACATCACCGTGACAAAGAACAAAGCAATGCTCGATAATATTTTCCAGTTCTCTGATATTGCCGTCAAATTCATAACTCATAAGCACTGCCATTGCGTCGTCGCTGAGGCAGCAAATATTTTTGTTGTATGTCCGGTTGAATTTATCTATAAAATGCTCCACCAGCAGCGGGATATCCTCACTTCTTTCTTTCAGCGGCGGCAGGTACAGACGAACCACATTGATACGATAATAAAGATCGTCTCTGAATTCATTTTTCTTTACCAGCTTAGACAGGTCTTTATTCGTAGCGGTGATAATCCTAATATCTGCTTTTTCGGAAGAAACCGCGCCCACCGGTTCATACGTTTTTTCCTGCAGTACTCGCAGCAGCTTCACCTGAACCGAATAAGAGATCTCGGCAACCTCATCCAGAAAAATAGTTCCGCCCTGGGCCAGTGCAAACCTGCCCGGCTTATCTTTTTTGGCATCCGTGAATGCACCCGCTTTATAACCGAATAATTCGGATTCCAGTAAAGTGTCAGGCAAAGCGCCGCAATTAACAGCAATAAAAGGTCTCTCTTTTCGGGGACTTAAATTATGAATCGCCCTGGCAAAAAGCTCTTTTCCTGTTCCGGTTTGTCCTTCGATCAAAACCGTACAATCGCTCTGGGCAATCTCAGGAAGAATATCAAAAAGCTCCTGAATTTTATGATTTCGGCTGATAATATCCTCGCAGCAATATTGCTTATAGACCTGCTTGCGCAATTCCTCAACGACCGTCATATCCCGAAATGTTTCCACACCTCCTATGACCGTGCCGTTTTTATCCTTAAGAAGCGCCGTGGAGATCGTGATGGCCTTACGCCTGCCTTGAGCATCCACAATATGTACCGGCTTATTGATCACCGGCTTGCCGGTATTCATTGTATGCCTCAACGCGCAATCGACTTCACAGACATCGGCGCGCAGGACGTCTTTACAGGCTTGACCGATCGCTTTATCGCGTGGTATTCCGGTTATTTTCTCGGCAGACCGGTTGTAAGAGGTAATCCGCCAGTTTTTATCAATCGTAAACACGCCATCGGCGATACTGTCCAATATTACATCTTTTTGTTCATAAGACTCAGAATCCATGATACCTATTATACTCATCCATGCCTCTGATTTCAATTAGAGTATTATCTTCGTTATTCATGAGCCTATAAGCCGAAAAAACGAATCAATTTCTTTTCATAGATATTAGTGTTTTGAAAAAACAGCCCTTGGCATTAGCAGCCATATAGTGTAACGAAAACAGACACCATTTAATCACATTAAGCAATTATCCTCCTTTCTTTAAGCATGTTCCTTATAGAAATTCTCCATATCAATGTATAGAATATAATCGCAACTACTCCTCAAGTGTATTTATATATGTCCAATTTGTTGTAAATAAAATATTAGTTGCACCATAGAAAAATGAACAGTAAAATCCGATGCTGTTAAATGCCACGATATTTGAACTATAAGATGATAAAGGCAACGAAAAGGCTGCTGAATCGTGTGTAAAGGAAAGGATAGGTATGACGTCGGCCAATCCCGCATATTTATTCATTTGTTCGATTAACCGCAATCGCAGCAAAACGGGGGAAAAAGTTTGCAAACAACTGGCTAAAGCGAAAGGTAAAAACGTTCAATGTGAATCGGCGGGAGTCAGTCCCAACGCAAACAGATGCGTAACAAAAGAAATAGCCGACAAAGCGGATAAAATATTTGTCATGGAAGAATACATGCGGGACATTCTCGAAAAAGAATTTAATCAACCGTCGGATAAAATAATTTGCCTTAATATTGCCGATATGTATCTCTATCAGGATCCCAAACTTGAGGCGATCATCAGAGCAAAAATTGAACCCTGTATCTAATCCGATTCGATACCACTTCTTCAGATTAAAAAATTGCGCTCTTCCCAAGTCATCTCAAAAACAACATAACCAGATACTAAATGTCCCCGGCCGCGCCTTTCGTTTTCAATAGAAACAAACCCGCAAAACCTAACAACAGAATTGTCGCAGGTTCTGGAATCGGGTCCCACAGAACAGCATGCATTTGGCCGTTGTCAGTTTGTGCTATTCCGACAATTTCCCCCCGGTCATTAATCCCGTAGGCTGAACTAAACAGCCCCCCCAGCGTTCCCAAATTATACATGCGCAGACCATCATGAACAAAAGCCTGATAAGTACCGTCTGCCGCTTCGGCCCATCCAACCACATGACCGGAATTATTCAGATCGTAAGCCCAACTGTCATCGCCGCCGAATGTTCCCAGATCAAGAACAGTATCGTTCTGCCACAGGCAGGCATGATTATCTCCGTAAGCGGTATCAGCCCAGAGAATTACCTGCCTCATATCATTAATCGCTCTTGCGGTACTCCAGGTACCTCCGGCTAAAGTACCAAGTTCGGAAATACCGCTGCTGTTCCATAAAACACCCAATTCCGATCCGGCATCATTTTCCGAAACTCCAACGACAACTCCATCTGCATTGATCCCATAGGCAATGCTGTAATCTCCGCCCAACGTTCCAAGGTTTACAGGCCCGTCGCTGTTCCACATAGCTGCGTTATAATATCCAAATTCATTATGAGCCCATCCGACAACAATTCCCTCTGGATTGACATCCCAGGCCTGGCTTAAATCTCCGCCTAACGTCCCCAAACCTATAATACCGTTATCCCATAAACAAGCCTGATAACTGTTATCTGAACAATAAGCGTACCCAGCAATTTGACCGGCAT
>CAZNET010000303.1:0-4203 GCA_964571885.1 uncultured Pirellulales bacterium | reverse complement strand
CTATGATTATTACGGATAAACTCACAGGCGTAAAACGGCTTGAAATTGGGTTTTGCGTTTGATGAAGTCATTCGCATAAACACCGAAGTTAAGTTCTTGTCGTCGATGCACGGAGCCAGATAGACGATATAAAAACGCCAGCCGACAAACGATCCGAATGAAACTATAACCAGTACCCCCATCGTAATGAGCAGCATTTCCATGCGGCGTGATACAGTCGAGACGAACAACTGTCTAACTTTCTGAAAATTCCTCATCGCTGATACGGATGAAAATATTTCTTTCACTATCATAGCAATGACCGGGCAGGCGGCATAGGCCGCGATAGGAATAAACCTTCGAGACTTAAATGCCATATAAACGGTCAAGCCCGTAATAATCAGCAACGTGATATCTATTTTTGGAAATTCATAGTGTTCAGCTTCCTCTGTTTTTACCTCTTCTCGTTGCGGAACATGCGTCAGCCATTGTTTTACCTTGGGTATGATAAACCAGAATCCCAGACATAACAGATTGACTATGTAAAGCGCCTGAAACAGATAGGTGTAATTAATCGGATGCAAATCGCCGGATTGAGAGGGGCCTTCATAAACCGGATGCCAGACCCGTCTGAGATTCAGCCAGGCGCCCATGTCCCAGATGGATTTTAACTCGAAGGGATTGAACGCAGCCATCATTACCAAAAATGAGACAACAGCCGTGGCCGTGACAAACAGGATACTGTTTTTTTCGTGCTTATCCTTTTTTTGTAAAAAAGAAACGAGAAAACTTATCAGCACAAAACACGGAATAATCACAAATGGATAAATATACCAGCCATAAAAACCTCCCATTCCTCTGGCTCCCAACAGAGCAAGAAAGGATAAAACCGCCGAAAGGTATATCAGATGAACATTTACTAAGATGCTGGCTAATATAATGGCAATAAAAGCGGCACAAATAATAAAACTCAGCACACTGAGATGCAGCCAGGACAGACTGATAAATACGATCCATGATATAAAGATCGCCGCGGCCCAGCCGACTATATTCAGTTTCGAACCAAGAGTTTCTTTCTCAAATTTGATCTGGTCCCGGTTCAGCTTCGATACCGGCGGTAAAAGGAGTCTGCTCAAATACCAAAATAATATAACTCCAATACTCATCATAAAAAGTACTAAAAACGGAAAGCTGGACCCCACTCTGTTATTCCACTCGAACGCAGGATGCCATTCATGTACCTGTCTCCATCGCTCTGCATGTTCACTGATACTGATGATGAACGTATGAGTGAAATTTGTGAGATGAAACGGATTAAATATAATAGCACCGAGAAAAGCGGAAAAACTCGCCGCTGCCGCATGAATCAGACCGGTTTTATCCAGGCTGATCAAGCGATTCCGCTTCGCGGTTATGATGTAACCCAGAACAACAAGACCGATGAACAACAATAATAGCTGGAAAAACAATGAATACTGCTGGTTTTCTTTTAAGCCCTCCCATTCTACCTTGTTGCACGCAAAGATGAAAAATATCAGAGCACCTAAACTGTAGCTCAGTAATCGCCACATTTTCGGCAGATTAAGAAGAAAATGCATACCTAAAAACGGTACCAGTATAATGAAGATATAAATATAACCTCCGTGAACATTGCACCAGAAGACCGTCATCGGCACAAGAAACCATATATAATACTTATTGCGTACCGTTGCCAGAATTAAGATTAATAAAAACACCGGTACCAGGAGATTGGAATATCCCGCCGGACGGATATCGAGAAAACTTCGACTGATAAACATCGCAAAGCAGGCAAAGGCAGCGCTCATGAACGGATTGACTCCTAAGAGTCTTCCAATGTAATATACACATATCACCGTGAGCATATAGATTGAGAATTTCCAATAGACCAGCGTATTGAAGCTAAGTTCGTCCGCATCGGCTACCGGTGACAGATGTGACAGCCAGTAAAAGATCACGTGTGTCAGCCAGTTTTGATTGACCCATCCTGTCGGATGCCATGTCTTGACCGTTTCCATCCCGACGGTATCGGTCAGTTTCTGCGCCCAGCCGGGCCAGGTAGCGATTTCCTCAGGGGTTGGTCCGGCATCATGGGAATTGGCGCTGAACGGTTCGACTGTATCGACGCCGTGATTGATAAAATGTCTGCCGCACGCCAGAGCGACCCATGTATCGCCCGCTCCGACCATGTGCGTAGAGGCGTGAAAAGCGAATATCAGCATTGCGACCCAGCCGATAATTGCCGGCCAGCCGAAAAAAGGTTTACGCTTGGGTTTAACCGAAACCTCTGTCATATCCTGCCAAATATCCTCTAATTTAACGGTAAAGATATAAAAAATAACATCTTACAAAATATTCGACATATCGTCAAGAAGAAGATAAATTTACTTTCAAACAATATTAATACAAAAAAAGACCATCCGATTATCAGATGGCCTTGTCTTTCAATCCGGGTATAATTTTATTGCTCGAGCCAGGATTCCAGTCGGTCGAGGCCTTTTTTTATCTGTTCCATCGCGACCGCGAAGCTGAGCCTGACGTTATTGTCACAACCGAACGGCAGACCCGGCACTAACGCGACATTGGCCTCGTTCAGCAGATTTGTCGCGAATTCCAAACTGCCTTTGACTCCCTTGGCTTTGTAATAATGTGATACATCCGGGAAACAATAAAACGCGCCGGTCGGCTGGGGACACACAATCCCCTCGATGGCGTTTAGCCTTTCGGCCATATAGGTGCCGCGCTTCTCAAATTCCACTCGCATCTTTTTAATTGCTTCGTCGGCCTGCGGACCCAGCGCTTCAATACAGGCATACTGGCCGAACGACACCGCATTCGAGGTCATATGCGATTGTAATCTCGCCATCGCCTTGATCGCCTCCAGCGGTCCCGCGGTATACCCGATCCGCCAACCGGTCATGGAAAACGCCTTGCTGAAACCGTTCAGGGTCAGCGTGCGATTGTAGGCATCTTCGCTCAGCGAAGCAAAGCTGACAAACCGTGTATCTCCATAAACGAGCTTTTCATACATCTCATCGGACAGCACGATCACATCGGTGCCTTCGAGCACCTTCGCCAGGGCCTTCAACTCATCCGGCGTGTAGGTAAAGCCGCCCGGATTGTTCGGATAGTTCAATACCAGCATGGCCGTCTTATCGGTAATCGCGGTTTTCAGCTCTTTTGGCGTTACCTTATAATCGTTTTCCTTGCTCGTGATGATCTCTTTGACACTCGCCTCGGCCAGTTTAACCGTTTCCGGATAAGTCACCCAGTAAGGTGTCGGCAGCAGGACCTCGTCGCCCGGATCCAGCACCGCCTGCATCGCCTCGTAAACCGAGTGCTTGCCGCCGATATTGACAATAATCTGTTCGGGCTTATAATCCAGGCCGTTTTCTTCTTGCAGTTTTTTGGCAATGGCCTGGCGAAGTTCGAGAACCCCCACCGCAGCGGTGTATTTGGTTTTCCCTTCCTTCAATGCCTTGATCGCCGCGTCTTTGATATAGGCCGGGGTATCGAAATCCGGCGCCCCGGCCCCGAAGCTAACCACATCGATGCCCTGAGCTTTCAGTTCAATCGCCCGTGTTGTAACCGCTATCGTTGCCGACGGCGGTACCGCCTGCGCTCTTTTACTGACTTTCATGCTGATTAACCTTTCAAATAAAGAAACTTTACCGAAACAGTATAGTAAGCAGTTGTTCGCCGTCAAGAAAAGCCTTGAAAATTGTCCTAATAAATACTATAATAAATGTAAATAATTAAGGAGGATGGTTATTGTATTTATTAGAAATAAATAAGAAAATACTGATTTCAGTTATAAGCTTCATTTTAATTGTAAATTCTTCTTTTTTAAAAGAGGCATCGGCCGCCGAGGGGCAGTATCCGGCAGGCACGAATATCATGTCGGTTACCACCTTTGGAGCCCATCCCGATGACGATATTGACGATACATCCGAAATACAAACGGCCGTCAATTTTCTGGCCGGTTTTCAGTTCATGCGAAAAACCCTGTATTTCCCGAACGGTGTTTACGATATCAACGACACGCTCGACTGGAACGGCTTATTGGTATCCGGCAAACGTTACTTCACGATGCTCGGTCAAAGCAAAGACGGTGTGATCCTTAGATTAGCCGACAACTGTCCGGGTTTTGGTAATCCGGCTTCGCCGAAGCCGGTTATCTGGACCGCCCCGGGATCCAGCGGTTAT
>CAZNET010000302.1:0-4203 GCA_964571885.1 uncultured Pirellulales bacterium | reverse complement strand
AAAAAGAAAATATTCCAAGCGGAAGTAAGTTGATATTTTTTTTAAAGATATAAGCTGCACCGAGAAACAGTACTCCTAAACATATTGACATTTCTCCGAATGCAATATTGTAAGGATTGGGCAACGGCCAAGTAAATGTCATTGCAAATCCGCATACAGCGGCGACCAAACCCACAATACCGAATGCCGGCGCCCAATGATGCCGGTCAGGCTTGTTGATATCGGTTAATAAAAGAACGGCTATGATGGCAAAGCCGCAAACCATATTAATGAGCATCAAAGTAATGTAATCGATAAACATCATCATATCTCCAAATTCAGACGCCGGTTGTTTTTATTTGCCTATTACTCATAAATACTGTGAAATTCGTCAGAATAATAGATTGTAATATAGATCACCAGGATGTAATGTGTAATAATATTTTGATGAAAAGCATTAAGAATATTATTTAAAATATTGAGTAATTATCGAAACGGATTTCAGCAATCTCCCTATTTCATTATTCATCCTTGTCATGTAGCATTAAGATATGCGTAAAATAAATGAATATTTTGAATATATGAATAATATACCGGAATAATTATAGGAGGTATCATTATGGCCATTGCTACAAGAACGAATGAAGAAATTAAAAAAGATATTGTTGACCAATTGTATTGGGACAGCCGTGTAGATGCTTCGAATGTGAAAGTCGAGGTTTCCGAAGGGGAAGTTGTTATGACCGGGACGGTTCAGAATTACATGGCTTACAAAACCGCCGAAGAGGATGCCTGGGCGATGTCGGGGGTGAGATTTGTGAGGAATGACTTAACGATTAAATACCCACCGGGTGTTGAATTGCCGGTAGATACAGAAATACAATCAAATATCGAGAATTTGTTGCTTTGGCAGCCCAACATCGATTCTTCGAGTATTGAAGTTATTGTGGAAAACGGTTGGGTGACGCTGCGCGGTTCCGTCGATGCCTACTGGAAAAAAACAAGAGTTGAAGAAATCGCACTCGGTCTCAATGGTGTGCTTGGTATTGTCAATGAATTAGCTGTCGTGCCGACAAAAAAACATGAAGATCACACAATCGCCGAGGATATCGAAGCGGCTATGGAACGTAATTTCAATATCGATGTCGATCTGGTTGATATTAAGGTTGAAAATGGCCATGTAATCCTTACAGGCTCGGTACCTTCGCTGCCGGCATTTCGAACCGCTCAAAGGATCGTCGAAAATACACTCGGGGTAGTAAGCGTCGATAATGAACTGGTGATTCGATAATTCCGGTAAACAGGGTGACAAATGTTTAATGACAGAGCCGATGCCGGTGAAAAATTAGCAGAGGCGCTAACACAGTATCGCGGTAACGATACGCTTATCTTGGCGATCCCCCGAGGCGGTGTTGAAGTCGCATGTCAGGCCGCCGAAAAATTACAGGTTCCGTTGTCGATCATTATTGTCAGAAAGCTGCCTTTTCCTCAAAATCCCGAAGCCGGATTTGGTGCTGTCGCTGAAGATGGAAGTATTTATTTTGATGATTGGGCCTATCGAAGTGTACTGTCCGAAGAAATAGTGGAAATTATTGAAGAGCAGAAACAGGAATTAGAAAGAAGGATTGATGTCCTTCGAGAGGGAAAACCGCTTCCTGAAATAAAAGGTAAAACAGTAATATTGGTTGATGACGGGATTGCGATGGGTTCTACAATGCGGGCTGCTGTGATGTTATGCAATAAACAGAGAGCAAAAAAAGTCATTGCCGCCGCACCCGTGGCCGGTCCCGATACCGCTAAGGAATTGAAAGACAGGGTGGATGATCTGGTTGTTCTTAAAAAACCGCCGCATTTTCGAGCAGTCGCGGAAGTGTATAAAAAATGGTATGATGTACAGGATAAAGAGGTGATTCGACTGTTGAAAAATTGCAAGTGGTTTGCCGATTTGTAATACCATTTTTAGGTATTTCACTGAAGCTATTTTAGGAATTTCCCTATATATTTTTTGTCAGCTAAAAATTAAAAAATGTTTAAAACATTATTTATTATGGAGGTATTACAATGGCAAATTTAAGTGAACATATCCAAAAAGCGGACTGGAAAAAAGAAAAACATGTCCCTGTGATTGAATGCCCGGAAAAAGTTAAGGCTAACGAGATCTTTCAGGTAAAAGTGACACTTGGAAAAGAAGTTGCCCATCCTAACAAAACCGAACATCATATTCGCTGGATCGGTCTGTATTATCATGACGAAGGTGGCAAATTTGCGCATGAGGTTACACATATCGAATTCAGTGCCCATGGCGAATCGGTCGATGGTCCTGATAAAGGCCCGGTTTATACGCATCACGAAGCCATCGCGAATATGAAAATCGCCAAATCCGGAGTATTGCATGCTATGGCGTATTGCAATATTCACGGTTTGTGGGAATCAAGCAAGCCGATTGATGTAAGCTAAGATATTCATTCATAATAAAGGAACCTTAAAATGACAACCGCACAAAACGAATTAACGCAAAGCAAATGCGTTCCTTGTCAGGGCGGCGTTGAGCCGTTGACAGGTGAGGCACTCGACAAATTAGCCGAGAACCTTTCGAAAGAATGGAAGATTATTGACGAACATCATCTCGAAAGAGAATTCAAATTCGATGACTTCAAACAGGCCCTGGACTTTGTTAATAAGGTGGGGCAATTGGCTGAGGAACAGAACCATCATCCGGATATTTATTTTACCTGGGGCAAGGCAAAAATAAGCCTAAGGACGCATAAGATAGACGGTCTTCATAAAAACGATTTTATTATGGCCGCTAAAATCGATCAATTATAAACGAACGTCTGTTTCAAAAATGAAAAAAGCATTGATCTTAACGGACATACAAAACGATTTTATTCCCGGCGGGGCGTTGGCGGTACCGAACGGCAATGAAGTGGTCCCTGTCGCTAATCGCTTAATGCCGCAATATGATCTTGTTGTCGCAACTCAGGACTGGCATCCCGAAAATCATGTATCCTTCGCCAGCCGGCATAATGACAAAGAAGTCGGCGATGTCATCGAATGGCAGGGCAGAGAGCAGGTCCTTTGGCCCGATCACTGTGTCAGAGAGACCCACGGAGCCGATCTGGTGGACAAACTCAGCAAAGCACATATCCAAAAAGTGTTTAAAAAAGGCACTGATCCCGATGTGGATAGTTACAGTGGATTCTTTGACGATAATGGTAATCCAACCGGGCTGGGAGATTTTTTGAAAAAACAAAATGTCGATGAAATTCATGTCATGGGCTTGGCGACAGATTATTGTGTAAAGTTTACTGTTCTTGATAGCCTCAAGCTCGGTTTTACGACCTTTCTTATGCCAAAAGGGTGTCGGGCGGTGGAACTTAACGAAGGTGATGGCGATAAAGCAATCGAAGAAATGAAAAAATCCGGGGCAAAGGTGATCGAAGAAATATGAAAGATCCGATTTGCGGAATGAACGTCAATGAAAAGACCGCGGCGAAACTGGTTTACGAGGGGAAGAACTATTATTTCTGCGGTTCGCATTGCCTGGAAAAATTCGCTACCGAACATAATATGAGCAAAGAACAGATCGCCTCTGCCAAAACTCCTGCAAGCACACCATTCTATAAAAATAAAACATTGATCGTCTTCTTAATCCTCGTTGTGCTGGTCTTACTGTCCTATCTCTTGAATTTCCTTGTTCCGCTGAGACAGTCGCTATTCATGTACGCCGGTAAGATATGGTGGGCGGTTTTGTTAGGTCTTTTCCTCGGCGGCATCATGGATAACTATGTGCCGAGAGAATACATATCGCACATTTTGGCGGCGAAGAAAAAACGCACAGTTTTTTACTCGGTTATCCTCGGCTTTTTTATGAGTTTCTGCTCACACGGCATCCTTGCGTTATCCATCCAGCTTTACAAAAAAGGTGCTTCGAGTTCGTCGGTCGTATCATTTCTGCTGGCCGCTCCTTGGGCCAATATCATGGTAACGATCATGCTCTTTGGCTTTTTCGGTCTTAAAGCCTTGTACATTCTCGCCTCGGCGATCGTTATCGCCATCATCACGGGATTTATTTTTCAGCTTCTCGAAAGCAAAAACCTGATCGAGGAAAACAAAAATTCCCTCAAGGTCGAACAGAATTTTTCGGTCATTGCCGATCTGAAAAAACGCGTTCATCGATACAGGCTAACCAAAGATAAGATCAAATCCGACATCAAGGGCATC
>CAZNET010000301.1:2197-4208 GCA_964571885.1 uncultured Pirellulales bacterium | reverse complement strand
AACTGATTTCGGAATTCCGGTTTGGTAATCTCGGCACCGAGACCGGGTGTTTCGTTTTGTTCGTAAAAAGCGATGCCGGTAATCGTTGTTTTATCCGTTTTAAGACCTATCACACCTTTAATAGGCGCCCAGAATCCCTGTCCTTCGATCGGAACGGCATAAGCGGTTATCCTGCCGTTTTCTCTAAGCGCAAAGGCACCGGCCAAATCATCAGACTTGCTGACCTTTTCCATAAACCGATTATGTATCTCAGTCCGATTCAGGGTATCATCATACTGACCCGGCAAAACTTTCAACACCGCTTTTTCGAACGCCAGTTCCTGATTGGCATCGACTCTTTCCTGGGTCGCCATGGTCAGGCCGATCACGACCGAGCTGAAAATAAAGGTCACGGCGAACATATAAATAATGGGAAACCAGCGTTTGTTCTTCATTCTCCGGCCTCCTTCGTTTTCTTTTTGTTTTTGTATGCCTTAACACCGTAGTCCATGATCGGTGCGAACATATTGCCGATAAGGATCGAGAACATCAGGCCGCCGTTAAAGATCGAAAAATTGCGAATCACGGTTGTACAAGTAGCGATAATAATCCCGTAGAATAATCTTGCCTCTTTGGTTTTGGGTGAACTCACCGGGTCGGTTGCCATATAAAACGCTCCAAACAAAAAGCCTCCGCCCAGAACCGCGGGAAGCGCACCGGGAACCGGTTCTACGCCGAACCAGAATAAGATTTGATTCAATACCGCATAAGTAATGATGACCGAGAGGATAGTGACTCGGCTGGCGATTTTTTTGATGAATAAATAGATTCCCCCGATGGAAATCAGCACCGCACTGGTGACTCCCATGGTCCCGCTGATCCGGCCGAAAAGAAGCCCTCTATAAAGTGTTTCGGAATTTATCCTGACGGTCTGATCTTCCTTGATATCAAAAGGTATTTTACCGGCGGTATTTTCCCCGGCGCGCACCAGCCGTCCGCTTTTAAGATAGGCCATAGGGGTTACGCCTGTCATGGCATCAACTGACGGTGCGGTTGCCCACCGATCCAGTGCGCCAAGCGGGCCTTCCGCCGGCGGTGACCACATTGCCGTCAAGGCCACCGGGAAACAGATATAAACAAAACAGCGTCCGGCCAGCGCAGGATTGAAAAAATTACGTCCGAAGCCTCCGAAGACTTCCTTCGAAAACATTACCGCAAAAACCGTCGCGACGGTCAGGACATGCAGGGGAACACCAGGCGGCATGACCAGGGCCAACAGGGTAGTCGTAACAAATACGGCTTCCGTGACAGGTTCGTTCCTGCGCCGGGCAAAAACATATTCAACGATAAAACCAACGCCCGCCGTCCAGGCAATCAAAAACAGTGACCGCCAGCCGAAATAATAAACCCCACCGGCGATACACGGTGACAGCGCCAGTAATACCTTTTCCATCACAGGCTGTCGACGAAGTATTTTCTTTGGCTTCTTCGTCTGAGACATCTATCAAAAGTCCCTCTTCGATCTATCCTTAATTTTTTCAATCGTCAGGCGAAACGCCCTGTCAAAATATCCATCAAGTAACTGATGCGAGCGACTTATTTAAAGTCGTAATATGGCTGAGCTCTTCCTTGATAATCCCTTCAACTTTGTCTCGGCCCGCCTGTTCCGATACCAGTGATTTTAATCCAAAGTAAAATACTACAGAATTTTTCTCGGCTTCCAGAGCGATTTCCAAAATCTCTTTGATCGACTCGGTGCCGGTCAGCATTTCATTGATATTCTTCTTGCCTTCGGTGCCGTGACTGTCAGCCATGGTCTGCAGGTATAAAATCGCCTGGTCGTCCGGATCATAAGTCGTGCCGCCCTTCTCGGCTTCACTTAAATCTTTTCGCATTTCCTTGAATATCTCCTCGTGGTCGTGCTCCATGGACGCCATGTCTAAAAGCATTTTCTGCGTATCGCCGTCTTTGGCTTTGTCAGCGGCTTGCTTGTAAAAAACCGATGCATTGCGTTCGATCTCTTCGGCCATTT
>CAZNET010000301.1:1954-2187 GCA_964571885.1 uncultured Pirellulales bacterium | reverse complement strand
TCATAAATAAATTACGTTTATTCTTCGTCAGCAGGCGGAGTAAAGACCCGCTGGCCCAATTCACGATTCATCATAAAGTGCGCGCCCGGTGCGTCTTTGGCCATTTTAAGCATCTGTAAAATCTCATCGGCTGACGCTTCTTCTTCGACCTGTTCAGCGACAAACCATTGCAGAAAATTGTTGGTCGCGTGGTCATTTTCCTTCACGGCCATATCCACCAGATCATTGATCAG
>CAZNET010000301.1:0-1944 GCA_964571885.1 uncultured Pirellulales bacterium | reverse complement strand
AACGGCGAATCCCATTCCGTGGGCGGCGCATCGATCGCACCCAGTGTCACGGTTCCGCCTCGCTCGTTGACATAATGATAAAACTTCATAGCGTGAGCGGTCTCTTCCTGAGCCTGTATTTTCATCCAGTTGGCAAATCCCGACAGGTTTTGCGCATCGAAGTATGCCATCATCGATGCGTAAAGATAAGCCGAATAAAGCTCGGCGTTAATCTGATCGTTTATCGCTTTTTCAATCTTTTTACTTATCATCATTTATCCTTTCCATAATCCATGGACATTACAATGTTCACGGGCACTGACGTCAACTGCCTCAATATGAAATACGGCTTCGGCGCTGCTGCCGGGTTTGAGGAACTGGCGATACGCCTTGCCGTCGGCCAGCAGCTCGATCCACTCAATATAGTGTTTTTCTTCCATCGGATGCGGAACCGAACCGACTTTGACCTTGTATCCGCCGTTGACCTTTTCGATCACCGGCACGTGCTTTTCATTCGTGGCGTCGGCGGTTTGCTCTGCCAGGTTTTTCATCGGTTCACCGCAGCAAACTAATTCACCGTCGCCGCCGGTCATGACTTCTACAATATTACCGCATGCCATGCATTTATATATTTCAAGTCTTTCTGCCATTGTGCCTTGTCCTTTCAAGTATCTTTGAACAGTAATTGCTATGTTGTTATACCCAACTCAACATGTCTGGTTAAAATATCATCCGCCAGCCGATCCAGTGCACGATAATCGTCCTCACCAGCCAATCCTTTGGTTAAAACCGGTTCGAGAAATTCCGCCTTCAGATTCGGCAGCATGGCCTTGATCTGATCGACGGCTTTGCCGCCCCAGCCGTAGGAACCGATCACCGAGGCAAACTTAGTCTTCGGACGAAGGGCATTTGTCAAAAACGCAGCATAAGCGGCCGCCGGATGCGGGCCTACCAGAACCGTCGGCGTGCCGATAATCACCGTCGCGGCATCGACCAGGGAAATCGCAAGTCTGCCGATATCCGTGACCGTAAGATTGAACGGCTTGACGGTGATATTGTGTTCCATCAATGCTTCGACAAAATGCTCGACCATCCTGGCGGTGCTTTCGTGCATCGAGACATACGCGATGACCACTTCATTTTTAACATCGTCACTGACCCAGTCGCGATAGGCATCGAGAATAAAAGCCGGTTGATCATACACAGGCCCATGACTCGGCGCGATCATATCGATCTCGAGATTTCCGATCTTTTCCAGATTTTTCCGGATCGGCGTCCTGAAAGGCATCATGATCTCGGCGTAATAGCGCTTCGCCGCTTCGTAAACAACCGCTTCGTCTTTGGCATACAGTTCACTGGTCGCCTGGTGTGAACCGAAAAAATCACAGGAGAACAATATCTTATACTCGGGACAATAGGCGCTGATCGTCTCGGGCCAGTGTACCCAGGGTGTATAGATGAACCGAAGGGTTTTATCTCCCAGGCTTATTTCTTCACCCTCTTCAACGGTAATGAACTTATCTTTTTCAATAGGAAGCAGATCGATCAGCATATCTCTGCACTTCGGGCTGGTGACGATCTTTGCTTCAGGGTACATCAAAAGAATATCGGGAATGCTTCCTGAATGATCCTGCTCGGCGTGATGTGACACGATATAATCGATTTTTTCGACGCCGGCTTTAACGATATTTTCGATTAGCAAGTGTGTCATCGGCGGATCGACCGTATCCAGCAAAGCGACTTTTTTGCTGCCTTTGATAATATAGGCGTTGTAGCTGGTCCCGTCCGGAAGCGGGATCAGTTCATCGAAGAGGCGCCGGTCCCAATCATTGACGCCAACTGCAAAAACGTCTGGCTTTAAATTTCTCATTAATCATTACCTTATTTAAACACACTGTTTAGCAGCGTTTAATGCTTCATCATAGTCAGGTTCTTCCGTAATTTCATTAAGTAATTGTATATACC
>CAZNET010000300.1:336-4220 GCA_964571885.1 uncultured Pirellulales bacterium | reverse complement strand
AACGCCGAACACGATACCAAGTGTCGTCAGTGTGGAACGCAAACCATGCATGCACAGGCTTTTAATTCCTAATTTAATTGTTCTTTTTAAAGCAAATAACTGCATCAGTTTGCATCCTGCCGTTCTATTTCTCCATCCAGTAAATGTATCGTTCGCTGAGCACGTTTTCCAATTTCAGGATCATGAGTGACAATGATCAATGTTTTACCTTCTTCATGCAGCCGGTCAAGGATACCAAGGATTTCCGCTCCACTTTTAGAGTCAAGATTACCGGTCGGTTCGTCTGCCAGAATAATAAAGGGATTATTTGCCAGCGCGCGGGCGATCGCCACACGCTGCTGCTGACCGCCGCTGAGTTCGGTTGGTCTGTGTGTTAATCGATTGCCGAGACCTACCATCGCTGCCAAGTCTTTAGCGCGTGAAGCACTGTTTTTTTCATCGACGCCCTGATAATACATCGGCACCTCGATATTTTCAATGACATTGAGTTGAGCGATGAGATTATATGATTGAAAAATAAAACCAATTCTTTGGCCTCTGATCCTGGACAGTGCATCGTCATCCATTTTGGAAACGTCTTCGTTGCCAAGAAGATACTGCCCGCCATTAGGCCTGTCGAGACAGCCAAGCACATTCAGCAAGGTCGATTTACCGGATCCGCTGGGGCCCATGATGGCCACATATTCACCTTCGTTGATTTGCAGATCGATCTGTCGAAGTGCATAAAGAGTATTATCGCCGATATAATAGATCCTGCTAAGTTTTTCCATGGATACAATTGACATAACATTTTTTTATCGTTATCTTATTTGTCCTGAGTTTCGACAATTTTCGGCGGATTCAGCAATATCCTGTCACCTTCCGACAGTCCCTTTCTTATCTCCACAAAGCTGTTATTAAACTCACCGGTTTCGACGTTGAGTTGCTCAATCGATAATCCATTTTTTACGAAACAGATTTTCTCTCCTTCGTTATTAATCACCGACTGAATAGGAACATTGATTATATCTTCAAGCACCTTGATAACGATGGTTACTTTGGCGGTCATGCCGGTCTTGAGAAAATCGTGATTCCCTTCGATGCTGACATCGGTGGTATAAACTTTCAGGTCGGGATTCCACCAGTTATCCTGATCGGCCAAAGGCCTTTTTTTGATTACTTTGCCCTCGAAGGTCATTTCCGGAAAAGCAGTAATTTTTATATCTGCTTCTTGACCGGGTTCAATTTTATCGATCCAGGTTTCCGGTATTTTGACTTCCACCTTCATTTTGGTCGGATCAGGGATGGAGATGATCTCCTGACCGCGGTAAATTTCCGCTCCAACCTCAATAGTCTTTCGGTCCCAGCGACGATCGCCGGTTGAATAAACAACCTGTCCCGGCGCCGGTGCCTTGATCGTACAACTGGCAAGCTGTTGTCTTAATTTTTCGACTCGGCTTTTTTGAAGCAGATAGGTCGCTTCGGTGCTTTTAAGCTTTGCTTCAGCCTGTGCCCGTCGCGAACGCGCTCTTGCTTTGGTACGTTCAAACTCCCATTTCTCTTCTTCGTATTCGCCAAGCCGTGCTTCTGCGTTTCTCGGAAAATCATAAAGTTTAAACAGCTTCAGTGCGGTCTTGGCTTTTTCCACCTGGATCGCTCTGCTTTCTTTGTCCAATTCATCACGGCGTAATTCAAATTCCGCAACGTAATTATGGTCATACAGTTTCTGAGTTCCTGCCAGTTTGTCTTCGGCACTGGTGTATTCTTTGTCGGCTATTTTGATGTCATTTTCTTTTTCCCGCAGCGTCTGTTTGGCCTCGCCGCCGAGCAGATCGTTATTGTTTATCAAAGAGGAAATTTCGGCAGGATCATAACGTTGATCTTTGTATTTTTTCAGAACATAATCAGCCATTTTTTCGCCAAGATATTTCTGAAGGTCCATCAAAGCGAACCTGAAAGCCATTTCGGCTTCTTTGATATCGCTCTCGTTTTGCTTTATCTGAATTTCCAGCGATTCCTGTGCCTCTTTGTAGCTGGCCTCGGAACTGAGAAAAGAAACTTCCTGTTGGGTCAGCCGTTCTTCGATTTCCGCGGAGTCAAGCTTGATCAGCACTTTACCGTTATTGACATCCTCAGCGGTGACAATAGTGCCTTCATCGACAATATAGGTGATGGTGGTTCTTCCTTCAACCCCCGATTTAATATCCACGGAACTGAGCGCCTTGATATCACCATTCTCCGTGACATCAATGACAAGATCGCCCCGCTTGACTTCGTATAAATCTACATCATTTTTGCTGTCGTTGTTATGTTTCGAATTCATTCCGGATATCAGAAATAAACTTAGAACCGTTAAAACGACAATAAATCCAATTATGATAAATTTCTTTAACATCGATTTTTCTTTATTATTATTATTATTCATTATAGCATTTACCCAGGTAGTTAATCAATCCACATTCCATCCGGTCTGACCTGCAGGATGCCGACATCTCTGAAAAACGACAACTTTGCTATCGTATAATTTACCAGCGAGGAGGTCAGGTTGTTCTGAGCGTCCAGCAAATCATCCTGCGCTTCAAGCAGATCTCTGGCATTAGCCCGCTGTGCCTCGAGCAGCAGATTCGTACTTTCAACCCGCCGTTCGGCTAATTCGAGACTGTTTTTCTGAATTTCATACTGCTGGGCCGAGGACTGCAGTTCGCGGTAAGACTGGCGAACATTCAATTTAACCCTGTCTATATCCAGATCATAATTCCGTTGCTGCCGTTCAAGATCGATCAAAGCGCCGACATAGGCATTTCGCTGAAATTTTCTATCCAAGGGCAGGTCCGCATTCAGGCCGAGACTGTATAAACCATCCTGGAAATGGATATCACTGAAATCCGTATCCTGTATGTCCGAATCGGCAAAAGCATTGGCTGTAATGTTAAGCTGAGGCCCAAGGCCTTCCGCTGCGAGAATGACCTCACGCAGGCGATCGTCAATCCTGTCGGCACTGTTTGCAAGATCAAGCCGGTTCAAAAGCGCTGTTTCCATTGAGTCGGCAATTGAAAACTCCGGATCGGAAATCCCTATTTCCATCAGCGCATCGAGTTCATTCTGGTCCAGGACAACATCAGCGTCAGTCGGCAACGCCAGTCGGATCTTAAATTCGTCCAGAGACTGTTTGTATCTTTGTTGCGCCCGCACGACTCCGTCTCTGGCACTGAGTACATTTTGTTGAGCCTGATCGACCTGAAACCATGGCTTGCGGCCGGTTTCAGCCTCCATTTCAAGCCGCTTTTGAGAATCAAGAACCATTTTGTAATTATTTTCAGCATTTGTCACGCCGTCTCTGTCCTGAAGAACACCATAGTAATCCGATACGATTGAGACAACAAATGTTTTTCTGAATCGATTGAAATTCCGAATCTCATAGAGCACATTGCGTTCTGCCTGGGTGAGATTTTCCCATTCGATTTTACCGCCACCGCTGCCTAAAATCGGCACAGTCGCGCTGACATCCAGAACCGACCGTAATGTCATTCTTGGATCGCCATTGAGAAATCTCGCTAAATCCAGCGCTACCGTTGATGCGATAATCGTGCCGTCCTCGAATAAAAACGTCTGATCAAAACCGGCATCTTCATCCCCTGTTTCGTCAAGGGTAAAATCGAACTGCTGATTTTCACGAAGATAGTCAGCATCGATCGTGGCAAACCATTGTCTGGCATATCTATGCCGCTCATCCGTTAACGACAATGCCGTCAGGTATAATGATTCTTTCTCTCTTTTATAATCTCGATTATTTTTTGTCGCCAGATCAACCGCCTGGGCCAACGTAACGACACCTGAGACGGAGGGCACGCTGATTTGTTCCTTGTTATTTCCTAAATGATTATAATCATCAATCCGGTAATTTG
>CAZNET010000300.1:0-326 GCA_964571885.1 uncultured Pirellulales bacterium | reverse complement strand
CTACCAAAATTTGGGTCCCATTTTCCATCAATGATTCCATATACTTCCCGATCGGCGTCTTCTTTATAAAAACGTCGGTTTCGGCAACCGGATAAAAAACTTCCGGTGACAATCATGACAGTTACTAAGTAAATGAAAGTAACATACTTCTCTTTCATTTCAACACCATCCCCAAAGTCGTTTAACGATGATCTGTACGTATGTATTTATATTTCTTAGGTCAAATATATTATTATAGCATATCATTCGATAAAATTCCATCATTTGTACTTGGTTTTACGAGAGTGTGCAGAACGTTTTATGTTTAAAATACCAGATTTACACAT
>CAZNET010000299.1:0-4223 GCA_964571885.1 uncultured Pirellulales bacterium | reverse complement strand
CCAATGAGGCATCGGCGGCAACCAGTCCGTGACCACGAATAATCGGTAATCGTTCAGTACATCATTAATCCTGAATGGGGATTATGAAAATAGAAACGTGTCAGTCTTGACCGTTTGGGTCAAGACTGACACGTTAATTAATGGTTATCAAAGATTCTATAAGCATTTTAGGAGATTCTGGTATGGCAGAAGAAAAACGTGACGTATTCATATGTCCCAAGACCGGTCAAGTCATCAAGCAGAAGGTTAAACATCGCTGGATCCGATGGCTGTTTCCGATCACCGGCTTAGCGGCCTTGATATGGTTTTTTATTCGTGTCATCCCCAAACCCTCCCGTGCGACGTATCCCTGCCAGCGTGTGGCAATGCCTTTGGCCAGCGGATTTGTGGTCTGGCTGACGGGATTGTTTACATCGCTTTTCGCATATCGAAAAGCCACACAACTGCTCAGACAGTCCAAGCTGGTTAAGGCCGGTATTTGTATTACGGTTCTGGTTATCGCGGCGACCGCAGCGATCGTTAATACACCCATGTTGGAATTATTTGCCGCCGATCCGCCGGACCACATGCTCACCTGGGACCCGCCGGAGCCGGCCAATTCTCCGATCGGTGTAGCAAAGGGTCTTTTTCCCGGCCGCGTTGCCTGGGTGCATGATCCCAACGCGGTCGATCACTCGATCACCTATGACCGGGTTGCCAGGACAAATTCCAATCCCGCAAAATGCTGGTGGATCACACAAAACTACAGCGGTTATTATTTCGAAGATGCCTATAACGACCAGAGCGTCATCGATGATATGTTTTCACGCTGCATTCGTCTATACACCGGCGAAACGACAGACGCCGCCGCCTGGGACGCACTGTTCAGACACTTTAATATCCAGAAAGGCCGCGGCGATGTCGGTTATACGCCGTGCGAGAAGATCGTGGTCAAGATCAATCTCAATACCTGCGGCTGGGGCAATGTCTCAAATTTTGAAAAGACCGGCCGGGTGGATAATACCGATCAGTCACCACACTTAGTGCTTGCTTTGCTCAGACAGCTTGTTAATGTCGCCGGTGTTGCCCAGCAGGATATTTCGATTGGGGATACCATTCGTAATTATGTCAATCATTACTGGAATAAAACCTATCCGGAATTTCCGAATGTCGATTACTTTGACCCTGACGGCGGCAGCGGCAGAAGGAAAGTCGTCGGTACCGGCAACGCCGATATTCACTGGAGTGTCAATCATGGTGCAAACAGCGAGGATCTGGCTCAGTGCTACGTTAACGCCGACTATATGATCAATATGGCGATCCTGGCCGGTCATGAAATGAACGGCTCGACCGCCAGCGCGAAAAACCACTACGGTTCTTTCATGAGATCGCCCACCAGCGGGCAAAACCTTCATAATTCCTGTGCCAACGGCGGCCAGAACGAAACGTATCAGGGTTATGGTCTTTACCGCGCTTTTGTCGACATCACCGGCAATCAGTATCTCGGCGGAAACACGATGCTTTACATTATCGACGGTCTCTGGGGCAAACCTGAGTCCTGCAGCGGTCCGGTCAAATGGCATATCAAACCCTTTAACGGCAGGTTCCCCGCGTCGTTGTTCATGTCACAGGACCCGGTGGCGATCGATTCGGTCGTGGCGGACTTCACCCGGGCCGAAGGCAAACACGCTGACAGTGACTTCACACGGCACTTGCCGACCGTCAGAATTAACGGTAATCAGGATCTGGGTACCCCGGCCTATACCGATGACTGGATGCACGAGGCCGCCCAGGCGGATAATCCACCATCGGGTGTATTTTACGACCCCGACGGAACCGGATCCGGTCTTCAAAGTCTGGGTGTCCACGAGCACTGGAACGATCCGAATAACAAACAATACTCCAGAAACCTGGGAACCGGTAATGGTATCGAGCTGGTTACCGAGGGAGCATCTTATACACCGCTTCACGAAGGAACGAAAGTGCTGAAAAAAGGCAATCTCGTTCTCGAAGTTATGGACCCGGATTACCACGATCCATACATTCCGAACAACAATACCCGCTGGTCAAAGGTGCCGACTGTTCTTCAGGCTCAATTGGAAGGCAAGGAATTTCTGCGTTCACCTGTTGGCGGAAGCGAAGGCGGACTGGCGATGGACTTCGATATCGGTGAAAATAAGCCGTTCATGACCAAGCCTCCGGGGTACACAGAAGCTATTAAGAACGACCCCGGCGAGGCCGGCAATTTCGTCAAGATCGGCGTCGGGGTGCTCAAGAGAAACGATGACTCCTACACATTCGGCCGAACCTATCCCGTCGTCAATCTGGCGACAACCGACTGTCGCTGGGGTCCGTCCAGCGTCGGCTTCGTCCAGAGCTGTCCGCTCAGTTATGGCGGCAACGGCTATGCCTATAAACTCACCGGCGATCTGACAATGACCGACAACACGCTGATTTTGAAATACAACCTCCGGAACACGGGAACCAAGACATTCACGACCGAGCATTACATCCACAACTTCTTCAGGTTCCAGGAAACACCGGTCGGACCGGATTACGAAGTCGAATTCCCCTATGACTTTACGCCTGAGTATTTCGGTTCCAGTAAGATCCAGCCGCAGGACGGCCGAAAACTGCTTTATCCAACAACCATCTCGGGCTATTCAAAACCATTCGTCCACTATCCGGCGGGCTATACCGGCAGAAATACCTGGATCGTCAGACAGACCGCCCTGCAGCAATCGCTGGAATGTTATTCGTCGATCCCCGGCGATCATTGCGGTATCTACGCTTTGAGTAATATCATTTGTCCGGAAATGACCTGTGAGATGACACTGGCTCCGGGCGAGGAGGTTGACTTTACAAGAACTTATGTCTTCAAAACAGATACATCGACCGTTGCCTACCAAAGTGACGTTGATGAGGATGGCGACATCGATTTCGAAGATTATGCTTCTGTTATTGATAGCTATGGCGCAACGGATTGTAATTTCCAGAACCATCGCTGCGGCATGGCCGATCTGCTGCAGGACGGCGTGGTCGATGAAAAGGACATGAAGATCCTGTGCGACAACTGGCTCAACGTTCCGCAGGCACCGGATAATCTTTCCGTGACTGCAGTCACAACAGATCAGGTCGATCTGTCATGGAATGATGCATCCAGCGATGAAGAAGGATTTGCTGTCGAGAGAAAGAGCGGCGCCGCCGGCACGTATGCCTATCTTGATTCGGTCCCGATGAATGTCACCGATTACAATGACACCAGCGCTGTTGCCGGCAATGATTACCATTATCGCGTCTATGCGTATAAAGGCAACGCAGAGTCGGCTTATTCCAACGACGCTAACGCATTTATCTACGCCCCTGATCCAACTCCTCCGACGGCACCGAACGACCTGACCGCAACACCGATAAGTCAGTCACAGATCGATCTGACCTGGACAGCCGCAGACGATCCTGATTCAGGGATCAGCAGTTACTTCATTTACCGCGACGGTAATCACGTCGGTACAACCGAGTTACTTTCTTACAGTGACACCGGTTTGCTGCTCGAAACGACATATACTTATACGGTAACAGCGTTGAACGGTGGCGGATTGGAAGGACCGGCATCCGATGCGGCTATAGCGACGACCCTTGGTGACACGACACCGCCCGAACTGGATAGTGCAGGCGCAACAAGTACGACTGAAGTTCAGGTCATCTTTTCGGAACCGGTTGAACAGACGTCAGCTGAAACTGTCTCAAATTATCAGATAGATAACGGCGTCACCATTTCAGCGGCAACACTGACCACCGATGCCAATATTGTGGTTTTGACGACCTCGACACTTTCATCCGGGGTCACCTATACCCTTACGGTAAACAATGTCACCGATAGAGCAACGACTCCCAATCCTATCGCGGCAAATTCGCAGATGACGTTTGAATATACTGAAACCACCTACATATGGATCGAAGCCGAAGATGCCGACACACTGCAATCACCGTGGCAGATCGTATCCGATGCCGGTGCCTCAGCAGGCCAGTATCTTACGCACAGCGCAGGTCCTAACTACAGTGATCCTCCCGCCGATTCCGCCGCGGTGTATAACTTTACGATTACCACGCCCGGCGACTATGTTGTCTGGGCAAGGGTGTGGGGTAATGACACCGACCATGACTCTTTCTGGGCACAGATGAATACGGGCTCCTGGTCAAAGTGGCACCTGCGGGAACCGTATGATGTCTGGTTCTGGGATCGT
>CAZNET010000298.1:0-4235 GCA_964571885.1 uncultured Pirellulales bacterium | reverse complement strand
CCTTTTCCGCCGAGGTTGCCTTTTTCGATATATTTCTTGGCGTTATCCCATGCGCCGCCGGCGTTGTTGAGCGTGATCGCCAGAACGAATCCTGCGGTCAGTCCTCCGACCAGCAGGCCCAGCACGCCGGAGACATCGAGCAGCAAACCGGTTAAGACCGGAACGATGATCGCCAGCAGTGACGGCATCACCATTTCTTTTTGCGCCCCGGCCGTCGAGATCGAAACACATCGTGCGTAATCGGGCTTCTCGGAGCCATTCATGATGCCCGGGATCTCTTTGAATTGCCGTCTGACTTCGTTGACCATGTCACCTGCGGCTCTACCGACGGCCTTCATCGTCATCGCGCAGAACACAAACGCCATCATCGCGCCGATGAACATTCCACCGATGAGTTTCGGATTCATGATCGTCAGGTTATAGGCCTCAACGAAATCGTTCATTGACGCCGTTGCCGAACCGACCAGACGGAATCCTTCGTCTTTCAAACCGGCGAACGCGGTGAGCGCTTCGGGTGACGGTTTTAATCCCTGAAAGAACGCGATGTTGCCGACCTGGTAGAGTCCGTTGGCGTCATCTGCCAGTCTGCCCACCCAGATACGGACTTCCTCGATATACGCTGCCAAAAGCGCCATGGCGGTCAATGCCGCCGAACCGATGGCGAATCCTTTACCGGTCGCCGCGGTGGTATTGCCCAGCGCATCCAGGGCATCGGTTCGTGTTCTTACTTCTTCACCGAGTCCGCTCATTTCCGCGTTACCGCCTGCGTTATCGGCGATCGGGCCGTAAGCGTCGGTTGCCAGGGTAATGCCCAGTGTTGAAAGCATACCCACCGCCGCGAAGCCGATACCGTAAAGTCCCATTGCGATATTCGTAAAGCCGCCCGCGAAGCCGAACGCACAAAGAATGCCGATGACGATCGTGATGACCGGCCACCCTGATGAGAACATACCCGTCGCGAAACCGTCGATAATTGTTGTCGCCGGTCCCATCTTTGCCTGATCGGCGATGCCTCTGGTTGCTTTATATTCATCAGAAGTGTAAAATTCGGTCAACTGTCCGATGATCACACCGGCCAGAAGTCCCGATACCACCGAACCGAAAATGCCCCACGTGATCCATGCGGTGCTTGCCATGATTGCCAGGACGATCAGGATCAGGACCGAACTTCCCAGGGTGCCCACCAGCAGGGCACGCAGCAGATTTTTCTGACTTGCGCCTTCCTTGCAGCGGACCATGAACATGCCGATGATCGAAAGGATAATTCCGATACCGGCTACCACCATCGGTGCCAGGACCGCTTTGACCGTATCGACGGTAGGATCGGAAAGCGATAAAGCCGCTCCCAGTGCCGCCGTCGCCAGGATCGAGCCGCAGTAGCTTTCGTAAAGGTCGGCGCCCATACCCGCGACATCACCGACATTGTCACCGACGTTGTCGGCGATCGTAGCCGGATTACGCGGGTCGTCTTCGGGAATTCCCGCTTCGACTTTTCCGACCAGGTCGGCTCCGACATCCGCGGCCTTGGTGTAGATACCGCCGCCGACACGGGCGAACAGTGCCTGCGTCGAAGCGCCCATACCGAACGTGATCATCGTGGTTGTGATCTCTACCAGCTTGTGTTCCGGATGCATTCCCGCCGGGACAAGCTGCAGGCCGAGAAATTTCAATCCGTCCTGCATATGAGCGGCGGTATAAACGATTTTATCAAGGATCAGATACCAAAGTGAAATATCCAGCAAACCAAATCCGACCACCACAAGCCCCATCACCGCACCCGAACGGAAAGCCACCTGCAAACCGCGGTTCAGGCTTTCGCTCGCGCCCTGGGCGGTTCGCGATGAGGCACTGGTTGCCGTGACCATTCCTAACCAGCCGCAAAGACCGCTGAAGAAACCGCCTGTCAGAAATGCTACCGGCACGAATGGATTCTGTACGCCCATGTATGCCAGTATTGCGAAGATCGCCAGCAGGATAGCAAACACCAAAGCGACAACCCTGTATTGTCGGATCAGATAGGCGAAGGCACCTTCCTGCACGTGTTTGGCAATCTCGATCATCGTTTCGTTGCCTTGCGGTGCCGACATCATCTTCTTATAGAAGAAGTAGGCAAACGCCAACGCCGCCAGAGAACCAATCGGAGCGATCCACCAGATCGGCGGGATGGCACCGGCTGCGTGCTCTGTTTCAGCCGTTTCCTGAGCAAAGGCTCCTGCCGTTAATAGCAATAACAGTCCTGAAAACATGATTGCTGGTTTAATTTTCACTTTTCGGGCTCCTTAAGAATAAATAACAATCTTTTTAACTGACTGTAAAATAGAGCGTAGTTTAATAAAATTAATCCGATTTGCAAGTGTTTTGTTGTGATAAATTGCCAAAAAAAGCCTGCTGTAAACAAAATAACAGCATCTTTGTAAAAAACACATTTCGTTGTTAGAAACTGTTTTTTGCAAAAGCCCCGTAAATGCTCCATGCTAACAAAGATTCTGTGATTTTAGAGAGGATTTGAAAACAATCTTAAAAATGCCGTCGCAATTCTACAACAGGCCGTTAAAATAGGCACCAAAACAAACTGATTAAGCCTGATCTGATCAACGGTTGTTAAGGAATTGAATATGCAGATATCGCTTCCAAAAAAACATCTTTTTTTATTGGGGCTGCTCCTGGTGTCGATTGTCCTGTTCAGCATCAACTTTGTTCTCCGCCAGAATTATGAGTTTATCATCTACATTGGTGTTATTATCGTTTCTATGGTGATTATCGCCTTGTCCTACCGGCAGGTTCCTTATACCGATGCCTGTCTTGTGGGACTGACCGTCTGGGCGATTCTGCATATGGCCGGCGGCGCGCTGTTTGTCAATGGACAGCGGTTGTACGATATTATTCTTATCCCGCTGTCACAGAGTTATCCGATCCTGCGTTATGACCAGGCTGTGCATATCTGGGGATTCGGCGCTTCGACGATCACGATGTACTGTTTGCTGATACCGTTGCTCAACGAGAACATCAAGGGCTATATCGGTTTGTCGATTGTCGTCATCATGGCCGGCCTCGGTGTCGGTGCCTTAAATGAAATTCTCGAGTTCATTGTTGACAGGACCTTAACCGACTCCGGTGTCGGCGGCTACATTAACAGCTCCCTCGATCTCGTCGCGGATTTCATCGGCGCAATCCTGGCCATGATCTATATCCGCCTGCGATACCTTAAAAAACCAAATCATGGGATTGCTTCGTCATCCCGATAAATCGGGATTTCCTTGCAATGACAATCATGCTACTTCTCATGTGTGATAATCGGCGTTGATGGTGACATAGTCCCTGCTCATATCGCAGCCGAAGCAGAAATCTTCGGCTTTTCCCGCGCCTAAAGAAACGGTGATGGTGTGTTTCTGCTGTGAGACGATCTTTGAAGCTTTTTTTACATCGAATTTCGCTGGGCTGCCGTTTTTGAACACGAATAGGTCATCGAGTCTGCAGGACAGTTTTTCCGGGTTGAGTTTCACCCCGCAGGAGCCGACCGCGCAGATGATCCTGCCCCAGTTCGGGTCGCCGCCGTTGACGGCGCATTTGACCAGCGGATAATCAGCCACCGCTCGTGCGGCTCGTTGAGCGTCTGCCTTGCTGACGGCGCCGGTGACAACCACCTTGAACATCCGTGTTGCGCCCTCGGCATCGAGTGCCATTTGCCCGGCCAGGTCTTCGCACAACTCGGTCATTGCCTTTGCGAACCGTTTATATCGCGGGCACTGAGTCGTCACCGGCCGATTGCCCGCCAGTCCCGACGCCAGAATGATCGCTGTGTCATTGGTACTCTGGCGGCCGTCAACGGTAAGTTTGTTCAGCGAACCGCCGATTGCGCTGCTAAGAGCCTTTTTCAAAAGCGTCTTGCTGATATCGATATCCGTCGTAATAAAACAAAGGGTCGTCGCCATGTTCGGCCCGATCATGCCGGCGCCTTTGACCGTCCCTGCGAAGGTGACTTTCTTGCCGGAAATCTCGATCTGCCGGGCCGCCTGTTTGACTTTGGTATCGGTGGTCATGATCGCTTCTGCAAAGTCCTGTCCGGCCTTAGCTGATGCGTTTAACTGGTTAGAAGCTTTTTTGATTCCCTTTTTTATCTTGGCCATAGGAAGCTGTTCGCCGATAATACCTGTAGAAGCAACAAGAACTTCATGCGGATCGGCTTCGATCAGTTGGCCGGTATCGGCGCACATATTGATGGCGTTATTGATACC
>CAZNET010000297.1:0-4241 GCA_964571885.1 uncultured Pirellulales bacterium | reverse complement strand
CTGAGCTACTGGTCCCCGAAGATGAAACACTTGCGTATTTCCGTTCGCTTGGCTGGCCGGAAACACCGTTCGAAGGCGGACATTACGGCGCCCAGCCGACACCGCACGCCGCCTTTGCCGCGATGGTGACACGAATGGATAAAGATGTCGGCAGGATCATGGCCTTGCTCAAAGAGCTGAAGCTCGATAACGACACCCTTGTCCTGTTTACCTCCGACAACGGTACGCATTCTGAAGGCGGCCACGACCCGGTTTTCTTCGACAGCAACGGCATTTACCGCGGTAAAAAACGCGACCTCTACGAAGGCGGTATCCGTACCCCACTGATCGCCCGCTGGCCCGGCAGGATCGCAGCGGGTACGACATGTGGCCACTTATCCGCCCAATGGGATATGATGCCGACTTTTGCCGAACTGATCGAAGCAGATTTTCCGTCAGGACTTGACGGAATTTCATTCGCGCCGGCACTGTTCGGCAAACCAGCCGATCAGCACGAATATCTGTATTGGGAATTCCACGAACAAAACGGCAAACAGGCGGTCCGCAAAGGCAACTGGAAAGGTGTCAGATTGAATATGCAAAACGGGCCCGACCCGCCCGTGGAACTGTATGATCTCGAAAACGATCCGTCCGAAACGACCGACGTTGCCGCGGACAACCCGACGATCGCGGCCGAACTGAAAACCCTGATGATCCAGGCCCACACCCCCTCGGACCTGTGGAAATTCCACGGTGAGTAGGTACGTTTCATGTTTTGGCTCTATTTATGAGTGGAACCACATATATTTTCTTGAAATATTAGTTGCGATTAACTGCTTATTCTATTGTTTTTGCTGGGATTGAATTTTCTTATAGTGTAGTCGCTGCAGATAC
Organism: uncultured Pirellulales bacterium; assembly: GCA_964571885.1. GTDB lineage: Bacteria > Planctomycetota > Phycisphaerae > Sedimentisphaerales > Anaerobacaceae > CAZNET01. The sequence continues at coordinate 3,368 of CAZNET010000297.1, read as the reverse complement.
TGAAGCAACTGCGATGCGGCCTGATTCTGCCCGCTGTTCTGCATGTATTTCATGGATGTTTCCGCAGCACTAATTGCCTCATCGATCTTTCCGGCTCCTTCCAAAGCCATGATAAGATTGACATGGTTCTGGGCAGAGGCCGGATTCAGTTCCACGGCTCGCTGAAAATGATAAATTATCTGTTCCGAATCACCGCCCATTAAAAACAAAATGGCTGCAAGATGACTATGCGCAAGTTCGGAATCAGGATCTTCCGCTAACTGTTGACGGTAGGATAATTCGGCCAGATGCATCTGCACCAAGCCCTCATTTCTTTGGCCTGACTTCATGAGTGAAATACCGAGATTGTAATAGACATCGGCCAAAGCGGGAATTGGTGTATATGTTTCGTCATTTGGGTTTGCAGCTTGTTCTTTAAGTTTTGCAGCCAGCATTTTAACACAATAAGAAGATATGGAAGGCTCGACGTTTTTAAGGCTTTCGATTACTTGATCCGCATTTCCTTTCAGAGCAAGTTCTTCGATTCGGGCGACAACCTTTCTCGCTCTTGTGATATTTTCCTGCCTGGCGAAAACTTCCTTTCTTTTTTCCATCGCCTCGGTCGCCTCTTTACGAACGACCGGCGCCAGCAGGTTTTCCACTGGTGCGTAATCATCGGTTAAAACCAGGTTTTGTGCTTTGTTCTTAAGATAGTCAACTTCATTTTCATTCAGCAACCAGATCGATACCTCTCCGTGATAGTCGTCATTGAGGTTTTCAAGGTTAAGGGGATGTCTCGAAGCAATCACAACGAATGTCTGCCGGGCTTCAAGGGCCTGCTCGTCCCGTTTTGAAATGACATAGACATGATCAAATGTTAACTCCAGTGTGTTGACAAAAGCCCCTACGAAAAGGCCGCTCTCGTAGTTATCAATCAGCTCGACCAAATAAATACCGTCATCTTTCAGGACCTGCAAAAGCTTCTCGTTGAACTCACGCGTGGTCAACTGATAAGGTACAGCATAATTATTCAGAGCGTCTTCATAGATAAAATCATACGTCACGCTTTTCTTTCCGATCTTTTGGTCTTCGACCAATCCATCGATGTAATTTCTGGCATCCATTGAAATAGTTCTGATGGATGGATCTTCTCGCGGATAAAAAATTTTGAGAGCCGCTTCGGTTACAGCGGGATCGATTTCAACGACATCGTTTCGGCTGCCGGGCCAGTGCCGGGAGATATAACTTGGAAACACATAACCGCCGCCGCCAAGGGTTAAAAAAGCAAGATCCTCTTTGCCGCGACTGAACCGATGAGTCACTGCCGCATAAACCTGTTCGTAGTGGTATTTCAGATTCGAAGGTTCGTCCATATCGATTCTGCTGTGCACGAGTTTATCCTGCAGAAAAACTCGCTGCGGTGGCTGTTCGGAGACCTGCCGAACTTGGATATAACTGTATTGGCTTTCCGTTTCATAAATGACCGAGGTGTCCGGACGCTGCCTCAGTGCCAATGTCGCTCCCGTTTTTTTTGCCCAGGCCCAGGGACCCAAACCGGTTACCATCGCCAATATCAAAATCAAAGCGGCCGCATATAGAACTTTTAGTTGTGCCCAATAAAGAATACTCATTAGTAAAAGGACACCTGCGACTATCCAGATGATTGCTATGGTTCCCAGCGTCGCAATGAGATAATAACCCGCCACGAAAGTTCCGACAATACTGCCCGCGGCTCCCCATGCGTAAATATCACCTACCGTTCTGCCGGTCGGAAGTCCTTTATCCAGTGCCATTTTGGCTACCACAGGACTTATGGTTCCAAGAAGAACCGAAGGAATCAGAAAAACGATCGTTACATGGGAAAACACCCGAAACGGCCAGCTAAACTGCCAGAGCCAGATCCACAACGCCACGATATTATTTAAGATTACCGTGCTGACGCAGGCTATCGAAGCCAGGGCGAAAAGTATCGACAGTGCTTTTCGAGAAGGAAAACGATCTGCGATATGGCCGCCCAGATAATTGCCCAGCGTGATGCCTGCCAAGACCACGCCAATCACCGAGGTCCAGGTATAAAGAGACGAACCGAGAAACCGGGCAATGAGTCGGCCGGCGACAATCTCAAGTACCATGATACAAAAACTTGATATAAATACCGTGGCACAGGGAAATACTAAAGAACCGTGTTTGGAAACAGGTTTTGGATGAGCAGGTTTTTCTGTCATATTACTTGCTCCAGAATTAAAAAGTCTATTATAGGTTGATAGTACCGATCGATACGCTTAGATAACTTAATCATGCGAGCATGATACCATTATTATTTAAATATTTTCCTTTATTGTCAAGAATTATCATAAAAAGGTTTTCCTGGGACCCTAAAGATTGTTTGAAGCTGTTAAGTAGATGAATTTTCCAAGGAGTCCAAGAGTTTTCCCTGTCTTTGCTTTTCCCGAAGGAATAGCAGAAATACCCCCGGGCCGAAGGCCCAGAGCAGGGCGGTCAGGCCGAAGACTATGCCGCAGTAGGATCCGCGCGCGCAGTAACAGTCGTCCTCGCGGGTAACATAGGTCGGCACCGAGACGAATAACTCCAAAATACTGCCGGCGATCACAGCGCGAACGATTCTGCCCGTCCAGGTATACCGATCGACGTGCCGCCAATAGCGATAAAAAACAACCGACCAGAAAAGCCACAACACCAGCGGCACTGACATAAGAGCAATTAACCAGAATTGATTTTCGATATTCATCGCACCAATCAAAAGATCGAGTATTGCAAAGATCAAACCGGCCGAGATGAGCATCATGGCAAAACCTGCCGCGAACGCCGCTCGCTTCATCGGCCTGCCTTGAGGTTTAAGCTCAGTCGTCCAGTACCTGCGCGGAAACAGAAACAGCCATTGAGTCAATATAAAAAACCCAAAGTAAACAAGGCTTATCATAATGTAAGGGGCCTGATTTTTTAAAACTTTGGATAACCAAAAACCGAAAGGCCCGAAAAGATAAATAACGGAAATGACATGCGATGCGTCAGCGAAAAAAACATCCCACAAATACCACGAAACCGCGGATGCAAAACAGATAACCCACAGGACCAGTAAAAACCATCGGACGTATCGTGCACGCCGTTGCGCTCTGTTCATTGTCAACTCCTTTTGCCTGCAATTTAAAAAACATCTGCAAAAAATCAACAACAAAATTAAATCAAGAAACTTTTAATTTTTAACGGCGAGCGACAGGCAGTGAGATTGGTTCCGCATTTAAATGAAGTTAAGCGACTATTTTTGAACTGCCGTTTATTTGCCGTATTTAGGTGCGGGATAACGAGTGGCGAATGAAAGCCAACGGTCGGATTCGAACCGACAACCACTGGTTTACAAAACCAGAGCT
>CAZNET010000296.1:0-4270 GCA_964571885.1 uncultured Pirellulales bacterium | reverse complement strand
CCCGCCGGCAAAATCAAGTGCGCTGCTGCCTCTGCGTGACCAGATCTCATCCACATCGAGCAGGCCGTCGGTAATCCGGACGATACTGCCGTCTTCAGGATACAGGATACCATCGACATAATTGGAAGTGCTTGCGATGGTTGACAGTGTGCCGCCGTTTACGTCAATTACACACGAATGATACGCATACAATTTTCCGTTGACATCGAGATTGCCGCCGGTGACGATGTCAAGCGACTGGGCGTTGTCCATGTTGACTTTCTCTGCGAAAGCGTTGTCGTTGATCACGGCCGTGTCGCCGATATCCATCAGCACTGTTTTTGAAGAGATCGGCACACCGCCGGTCCAGTTGCCCGATGTAAACCAATTGCTGTCGACAGCGCCGGTCCAGTCTGTTTCCGCCGCTGCAGCGAAGTTAAGAAGTGACACCGCTAACACTGTAACTAAAGTTTTCTTCATTCTAACCGTCCTCCTGAAACATCATTATCCCATCAATAAAAGGGACCTGTAATTTACCTGTCACTTTAGATTATACAAAAAACAGCTAAACGTAATCAATGTGATATTCCGTATTTAACTTGCTAAATTACGCCACTTCGTTATCGAAGCAATCGCTATCAAAGCAAAAAAGAATAAGCCCCCGTCCCCCACTGGGGAGCTTATTCATTTTAAAAAGTACGGTAGAAGTATATGCATTACTGATCGATATTCGGGTCGCTTTCCACGAGGATCTTATCGATCATGTCAAGCAGATAATCGGCGGCGTCAGCGTTCATGTAATCTTCGGATGCGCTTTGCAGTGGTATAATCGCTTCGTCGTATTTTTCGATACCCAGTAAGTGGTACCCTAAAAGCAATTCGTAATCGGCCTTGAAATTGACGCTGGTTTTTGTTTTCTTTTCCAAATCATTTATCTGGTTTTGGAGGACCCGGTCATCGGGATACAGGCCTCTGGGATAGAACAGCCCCGGCTGTTCATCTTTTGAAAGATCCTCGAGGGTATTTCTGAGCTTCTCGACGGCATCGATATAACGTTCATCGGCGAAAAGAGCCTGAATGTAGGCAAACGGCAGAACTTTGTCTTGAGGCGATTCTCTCATAGCTCGATAAAATTTATCGGCCGCCGTCGCATAGAATCCTTTCTCAAATGCCTCGACACCATCGTTAAAGAGTCTGTCGGTATATGTTTCCGGTTCGGGTTCGCCGCTGTGTGTTATTTCATATTCCTTTTTGGCCCTTTCCAGGGTTTCTTCTTCATACCCGTTGCCCGCGGCTTCGTCTTCATCCCCGTAGTAATTATAGGTGTAGTAATTATAGGTATCCCCTTCCACCCGATATAAGTCGGGGTAGTAGCCGTACCAACGGTAAGGGTGACAGCCATAACGGTAATACCTTACATAGCGGTATCTCGGCCAATAGCCGTTAACACTCACAAAGACATACTTGCGATGATAATGCGGATAGACATATCGGAAGGAGAAGTAAGGGCCGTGATAAGCGATCACAAACCTGTGTTTCGGCCTGACGATATGTCTGAAGACACGTCTGCGTCGGAAGTGACGGTAAGGCCTGCGAACAATTCGACCGTAACGCCAATGACGGTATCGGGTTCCGTAGTTGTAGGTATTGTAAGATACTGAAATGTTATTTCTTCTTTTCACAACATGTCTTCTGTGTTTTTTGTATGCATATTTGTTTCTGTTGAGCGTTCTGACATTTCTTCTCTGATGCAGGTTTCTGTGAATCGCTTTTTTGTGTCGTGTAAAAGTATGGCTGTTTGGTTTGCCGCGTACCTGTTTGTGATGCTTTCGATGTCTGTTATTGTTGTTGTTAACCACCACGGTTGTGTTATGGCTGTTTCGATTGCGCGTTCGAGATTTTGATATTCCGGAAACATTGTTTCGCTTTGCATTAGCCCTTACGCGTTTCGAGCTGACCGGAGAGCGAAACCTTGAACTGGCAGCCGAACGAGTCGACGAACTGAGAGCGGACCTGTTCCTTGAACTGAACGACCGACGCTTACTGTTCGATTTGAATCTCATCGAGGCACGGCTTTTTTGACGGTTTGTTCCTAAATGTCTCTTAACCTGTTTTCTGTATTTCCCGGCGGAAACATTCGTCGGTGTTGTTCTTCGGCGACTTGAACGGTTCTGAGTGATTCGTGATTTTCTTGTTTGGTGCCTCAATGCGCCTCTGGAAATATTTGTCGGAGTTGTTCTTGTTGCACGGCGGCTTTTTCGAACCTGGCTGTGTTTAGACGAACGATGATCCTTGCGGGCTTTAAATTCACGGTTTCGGCGCGCAAATGCCGACTCACAAATCAGCATCAGGATTATCAGTAGTATCGCAAGAAGCGTTTTTTTCGAATTGTACTTCTTTTGCGCTAACATGATACGTCTCCTTTCTTCGGCATCGGTTCGTCAGGGCTGTCGATCGTGTTCCTAATGCCGACAATAGTTAATACGTAATCTACAGAGCTCTGTTAGCTGTTTATTTTTTCTGGTTCTTTTTCGAATCCCAGATATTTGTCAAAAAACTTATTTGCCCGGGTAAAGATGTTAATGAGCACCTGTTTTTCTTCCGGGCTGACCTTGATCGCTTCGTAAAACGCCTGAAAACGCTCCTGCCGCTGTTTGTTGATAGTTTCGAGCATTGTAACGCCCTTGTCTGTCAGCTCAACGTAGGTGATCCTCTGGTTTTCGGGGCATATCTTTTTGGAGACCAGCTTTGTATTTCTCCACAGTTTCGTAACAGCAGTGGAGATTGTACTGTCGCTCGAACCCGGCACGGCGGCGGCGATCTGGGAAATTGTCATTTTGCCTTTCTCGTTCAGCAGCGACAGGATGAGAATATCCCGCTCGTTCAGCTCATCAACGGGATTCTGCTCTTCCTGGATGGTCTTGAGCAGCCTCATGCGAAAGGCCAGATCGTTCAACGCTTTTGTCAATTCAGGACCCATTTTGGTAATCCTTTCCGAGGCTGTCGCCTCTAATGATATTTACGCATAAAACACTTCATTTGTCAACACATTTTTATATAAAAACATTTCAATTCCAGAAATATTTATATTCTCAAAGTATTATTCTGCCGTAAGTTTCGTTCTGGCAATATTTTAGAGGATAAAAAGGATTTGTAAAATTTTATTCAAAAATGTTGAAAAAATTTGTGATTTACCGCTAAATACTTATACCAACCTCAAAAAATACTCAAACCGCGACCTTTCAACGAAGGGATTCTGCATTCTTACAGTAAATTCCAGGGCAGTACTTTAGTATTTTTGAAAACCGTTTTTTCTGTACCGCCGTAAATGAGGACGGATGTCGATTGTTTCGCATCCGTTAGTTTCCGCCAGTATTCGAATCCTTTGAAAAAATCTGAGTTTACAGTTTTCCCCGATTTTATCTCTATGAGAGTAACGGTTTTCGCGTGATCAAGAATCAAGTCAATTTCATTATTATTCGAATCTCTGAAAAAAAACATTTTCGGTTCTTTTCCAAGATGATAGTAGTTTTTATAAAATTCGGCGATAACCCATGATTCGAAGATCGCTCCGCGGGCGGAGTGCGTCATCAATTCTTGTGGTTTACGTATACCGAGCAAATAACACAACACGCCGCTGTCCAAAAAATATATTTTGGGTGACTTGATAAGCCGTTTATTAAAATTCTTATAATAGGGTCTTAAGAGTTTTATGATGAAACTTGTTTCGAGTATAGATAACCAGCGTTTAGCTGTTTTGTTGTCAATGCCGCAGTCATTTCCCAACGATTGAAGGTTGAGGATCTGTCCGGTTCTTCCTGCGCAAAGCCTCACAAAACGCGTAAAGGTTTCGAGATCGCTGACATTGACAATGCTGCGTACATCTCTTTCAATATAGGTTTGTATATAGTTGGCCAGCCATCGCTGCGGTGGAATATGTTTATCATGTATTCTCGGGTAGCCGCCGGTCCAGAGTACATCGAATACCTGCGAAGGCTTTTCTGATTGGATGGAGCGTTTTTGTGATTTTGATATCTTTTCCGGATCGGCCGCTTTTTTGTTTAAAAGCTCTGTATGCGAGAACGGCAGGAGATGATGAACTGCGCATCGCCCCGCCAGTGATTGACTGATTTTATTTAATAGAAGAAAATTCTGTGAACCGGTAAGGATATATTGACCGGCTCTATCGTTTTCATCTACCGCGATCTGTATATAAGAAAAAAGATCGGGCACTCTTTGCACTTCATCGAGGATGACCTGTTCACAATCAAACTGGCTTAAAAATCCTCTC
>CAZNET010000295.1:0-4294 GCA_964571885.1 uncultured Pirellulales bacterium | reverse complement strand
AGCTTGAAGTTGATCAGTCTTTCGATCCGGCCGCGTTTGTCCGGCAGCAGTTTCGCCAGTTCACTTGGTCTGTATGCTTCGCTGAGTTTTTTCAGAAGGGCGGCCTTGCCGTGCAGGTCGCATTTGCCGCTCAGGCCGTTGAGTGTCATAAGCAGTATCCGCGCCTGCTCGTCATCGACATCCCAGACGATGCAGTCGATCTTTTCATGGCCCAGCTTCGCCAGCGCCCTGACCCGGGCATGGCCGTTGAGGATCTGATAGTCGCTGCCGTGAGGACGCACCACCGCCGGCTCATAAAAACCGCTCCGCTCGATATGCCGAACGAGCTTCCTGAATGTCACGTCACTCATCCGATTAGGACTCTCCGGATGAGCCTTGAGTTTACCGATCGCGATCTTCGTAATGTAATTGTGCATGGGGTTCCCTTTCGATTGTCGCCACAGAGTTTTGAAAGCCACATCCGCCGTCGCCAATGCTATGGCGGACAGGGAGGGCACAGAGGACGCAGAGTATTATATACATATTTGTTTTTAGCCACATCCGCCTACGCCGAGGCTTCAGCGGACAGGGAGGTCACAGAGGACACAGAGATTCTAAAATGCAGGATGGGCTTTAAGCCTTGCTGATAAACTACGCCACCCAATGCCTGCCCATCGTAGTTTTAATGAAGACGGGTCATACCGAGCGAACGCGCCACTGCTTTCATCCCGAGCGAACAGACGCAAAATGTCATCCCGAGCGGAGCCGAGGGATCTGTTCAATAAGGAACTTCCTCATTAAACAGACCCTTTCCCGATATACGGCATCGGGATAAACTCAAAGGCTGAGGGTGACTGTCGTCAGATTCATCCGCTCTGCTCCGGTCACAATGACAATTTTTATATTTTTTCAAATTTTCCCGAAAAAAAAACGTAATAAAATCCGGATTTGCGCAACTATATAGGTAAAAGAAGCAATATCGGCGGTTTTCTGCTTTTTTCGAGGCTTCAGGGCCGGTTTTATCGGAAAATGCTTGACAAGCCGACCCGTTTCTGCTATCGTTAAACCGGTTAGGGATAAGGTAACCGCGGCAGCTAAGCCCAGCAGGACCGAAAAGCCAGCCGCGAAAAACCGCTCCCGTCGAAGAAGATGAGTAGAGTTTTAAGGAGTCGAGAGTATGAGAACGTTTGGTAATTTCATTTCTATCAGGTCCAGTTTGTTTCTGCGAATACTGCTCGATCCCGATATGGTTTTACTCAGGAAAAAAAATACCAACCTTTATTCAGGAGTTTCAAAAATGAGAAAGATGATGTTCATTATGGTTATTGGTGTGTTGCTTTGCAGTATCGCGAACGCGGACAAGATCGCTCACTACCGGTTCGAGGGCAATACGAATGATGAAACCGGCAATTATGACGGTACCGGCTACGGCATCGGCTATGACACCGGCAAGATCGGACAGGCCGCCTTTTTCGACGGCGTCAGCGATTACATCGAACTGACCGATCTGGGCAATATTCACGAGCCGATCTCGATCGCCATGTGGATCCATCCCGATTACGATACAAGCATTAACCAGTCCCTGTTCGGCAGGAACATAGGATACGGTTCCACCGGCTATCACTATGAAAATGAACTGCTGATTGACGGTGATTCGGAATATTTCAAGTTCGGCGACAGAGCCGGCTCGCCCTCAGGTGATTCGTTTGTTTATTCCACCGTCCAGCATCAACTGGGGCAGTGGCAGCATGTCGCCGTGACGAGGGATACCGACAACACCATACAGTTCTTCATCAACGGCCAGCCCGCCGGAAGCGGTGTCGATCCCTACGATGTGTATAATACGGATCTGTCTTACCTGCTCGGCGTCACTAACACCGGCCATTATCCTTACTACCACGGCCTGATCGACGATGTCCAGATCTTCAACAACGTCCTCACACAGCAGCAGATCGAAACCATCATGATCCCCGAGCCCGCGACAATGGCCCTTTTAGCACTCGGCGCGGTGCTGCTAAGAAGAAAACGATAGTTTATGTAGGGTGGGGCTTGCCCCACCGATTCTATAATAAACGAAAGGAAAGAATCATGAAACGAACACTGACATTGGCGATGGTGGCGGTATTATCAAGTGTGGTCTTTTCCGGAACCGTATCACTTCAGGCACCGGGGCCCAACGAGCCCGGCTCAGCGGTCAATCCCATCCCATTATATGGTACCGTTACCATTCCGATCGTCACTGACATAAAATTATTAACACTGGATGCGATCATAACTATTGAAGGACCTGCTTCAATTATAGATTACCTCGATGTCGATAATGCTGAACAATATGGCTGGGATGCTATTGGATTCACTGCGCCTGCGATACCAAACCTGCCAAAAAGTGTCGAAATTGGTGCGGCATCATTTTCTGATCCACCTTCGGGAGTTGTTGGTTTCGTCACGATACAATGCGAAGGGCCTGAGCCGGTGACTGTTTCTATAGAACCAGGTATTGCTCTTGGGGGTAGTGTTGATATTACTTTTGGCTACCCTGATTTTAACGAACCGATCATTATTTATCAGGATGACGGCTCTAAGGAATTAGTCGATCTTCAAATAACCGGTCCCGGTGATGTCAATGAAAACAGCCAGACACAATACCATGCGGTTGCTTACTTTCAGGATGGTTTCAATTATGATGTCACCGGCGGCGTTATCTGGTCTAATACGCCCAATGATGTTTCAACGGTCGATTCCAACGGTCTGCTGACGACCGAGATTCTGTTGCTGCCGGAAAAGCAGACCACGCTGTCGACGGAATATACCTTCAAGGATGTTACTTTAACGGCTATAAAGGATGTTAATATCGTGGTTCCACTAATCCTCGATGAGCTGATCGAACGCAATCTCACCGAGGCGATCGGTTTGAAATTAGCGGTGCTCGATGACATATTACTGGCATTGGACTACGAACAGGCGACCCAGCGGATCCTCGCGGAAAAACAGCTTGACCGTTCTTTACCGATGTCTGAAAAACGCGATATTCTCATGGCCCGCATCAAATTGTTCCAGGCCATGTTGAAACAGCGTTTCGGCTATGAAAGGATCGACAGCAGCATTGACGACCTTGATGCGGTGCTGCAGTAACCTTGTGAATAGTCACTGAGCCTGGCGAAGGGACTTTTTCATAAAGAAGTTCCTAATTGAACAGATCCCTCGACTCGCTTCGCTCGCTCGGGATGACGTTGTGTGTTTATCCGCACGGGATGACATTGCCTGGTTCATGTAAAAAGTTCCAGTGTCATTTCGACCGAGCGAAGCGAGTGGAGAAATCTATTGAAAAAGGTACTTCCTAATAACCAGACCATTCGGCTGCGCTCGCGATGACATCAAAATATCAAGCGACGAGCGGCGAGTGACCGGCGACGCGTGAGTTTTCGGCAAACAGCGGGTTGAACCAGATGTAGTACATAGGGCTGGAGCTTAGGTGTTCCAGGACAAAGCGCGTCCGGTCGAGGCCCGGCGGCATGTGTCTTCGCTTGCCGAACTTCTGCAGGAAGTGCCGGATGTGTTTTTCGATAAACTGCCGATCGCTGTCACTGAGCCGGCTCAGATGCTTTTGCACTTTCATCGGCCAGATCAGCATATCGTTCTCGATTCCGACATAGCTGAACGCCTCGATCAGTTTCGCCTTTTTCTCATCCGGCTCGGGCCGGTACGCCTTCATGCCCGCCTGTTCAAAAAAGCTGCTGCATCGGCCCATCACGCTCATCGCCTCGATGATGGGGACTTTCAGCAACGGCATTGTCAATTGCACCAGTTTCGTCCCGACCCCGAAGCCGCGAAGCCTCTCATCGACGACCACCCGGCTGATGCAGCGGACCGTTTCGTTGATCAGTGACAGCTTGCTGGTCCGGTCCAGCCCGGCCGTCAGTCCCGCCGTCGCGACCTCGCGCATCCTCACGTTCGGCACCGCCATCGTATAGACGATCGCCCCGACCGCCCGGCCGCGGTAAACGGCCTTCCAGATGCCCGCGGACGGCCCGACTTTGTCCTTGCGGTAGTGGCTTCGGCTCAGCTTCCTGTAATCATCGATCGTCCCTTTAACGATCTCGGTCGCGTCAATAATTCGCTGTCGCATGATGAGTTCTCCTGATTTGTATAGTGTTTCAATTGTGTATCAAGCTCTTGAAAAACGTTTTATTGTCACCCTGAACCTGTCGAAGGGTCTGTTTATTAGGAATTCCTTTATTCAACAGATCCCTCGGCTGCGCTCGGGATGACATTGTGCGTCTATTCACTTGGGATGACAGTGTGCGTCTATTCACTT
>CAZNET010000294.1:0-4298 GCA_964571885.1 uncultured Pirellulales bacterium | reverse complement strand
CTTTGTTACTTTATCATAAATGCAGATTTTTGATGTAAATCCTTTTTCTGAAAGGGTAGTGTCAAATGAAAAAGCCTAAATCTTAAATCGCAAATATAAAGACATGACCCCTTTTTGTTCCTAGAATAGGGTATGATTATTAAAAACTTCTTTAATTATTAACATCATAGATGCCCGAACTCCTAATATTTTGTATTTCATTAAGGAAACTATGATTTTTTGGTTGATAGATGGAAAGATAATTTAGATGAATATAATCGAAATTCATAAACCCAAACATTCTTACTTCTTTATCCTGTCTATATAAAGACACGAAAGTAAAAGTTGTGATGGGTGTGGTTCTATAAGCTAAAGGTGATAACCTTAAATAAGATTTATTTTTTATGCTTTCATATAAAGCAAATATTTCATCTTTGTCATTTACTATATATTCTTCAATAGTTTTGTCTGGAAGATAATGATGCGATATTTTGATGGATGTGCAGCTTTTTAAGTCTTCTAATAAAGATTCGAATTGTTTTTTTGCGTGATAACTACACACTAAAATAGATATCATAGATAAAAAGAATAAAGCGATAAGTAACTTTGGTATACTTAATAATTTAGATATCCATGATACTTTTCTTGTAATTCTACATATGATTATTCTGCAAAATAACAAGACAAGACAAACCATAGAAGAACAAAAAAGGATAAACAATATATATGTTTTGCTTAGATAAACCATTGTATTATAACTCCTTATTAGATTTAATATTAGTATCAATATTCTCAAATAAGATCAACATTTAATCACTTCTTTTGATACTGAATACGAACTTGGCCTTCAGTATATTGATAATCAGGCCCACCAAACCAATATCTTCGCCAAGTATTAGTAATAGTGTCTTTACTACCTACTACTTGAGCGCCATCAAGAATTTTTGAGGGAAAATTTAAGGTGTCCGGTACTTTTTTTATTTTCATTAAAAGCACTCCATAATTATTGAAACTCCCGCCGCGGGCCGACCGTATCTTTCTCTCGAAAATCGAAAGTCGAAATGAGACCGAACCGAAAAGCAAAATTCTCGAATTTCAAATTGTTCCCGTTTATATTCATTTTGATCAGGTGAACAGGTGAGCAGTAGACCGCAGTTTTGACTGCTCTGTTTTCACCTCCGGCGAAAACGGAGAGGGCGGGATTAAAAACCGCTCTCTTTGTTATTTTATCATAAATGCAGATTATTGATATAAATCTTTTTTCTTCAAGAAATTATTCTTACGATTCGTTACTTTTCCTACACGATTATTTACGATTCGTGACTGCGAAAATAGGACAAAAGTAGGACAATGTCAATTGGCTGGCTATGGTCTTTTCTTTCTAAGTAATGTTATGGAGCCGAGAGATAATAATAAAAATGTTGAAGGTTCGGGGATTGGGCCGATAGCGATAGAAAGCGGCGAACCTAAATGGTACTTATCGATATCTATCAGCTTTTGTATATTCGAACCGTCTAAGTTCGAACATGAAATGTAGCGTGTCCAATATTCTACCCAATATATTTTATTATTTATTAAATCAAGATCTAAACCTCTGTAAGTCGGATCGTCCCATGATTTTACTAATTGAAATGTATTAGAACCGTCGAAATCCGTGCATAAAATTTCGTCACTGCTATATTCTGAAAAGTAAATAGTTTCATTTGTTATATCAAGTGAAAGTCCGCAAGCAATATCAAAACCATAGAAAGGTGTGACCTGCTCAACCGTTGTACCATCGAGACTGGCTTTTTTTATTCCGCCATAACCATTATTGGACCAAAATATTTTTCCGTTAACTGAGTCAACCTCAATATCGCGTGGGCTTTCTGATCGTGGTTCCAATATAATTAAATCTTCCAACATTGAGCCATCTATATTGGCCTTCACAATTGATGAATTAGGTCCCTCCAATCTACATAAATACATTTTTCCTCGAGGGATATCTAATGCCAGGCCATCGTATCTGTGGGTATAATCGGAAGGAATTAATTCTTCCTTATCGCTGCCGTCGAGGTTTGATCTGTATACCCTGCTGGATGTTGTCCAGTACATTTTGTTGTTGATCGTATCGATTTCTAAATCATAAATACTTGTCATATCGACAAGTTGTATAACATTCGAGCCATCCAGATTAGCTCGATAGATGCCGGTGGATTTATCGCCCCAGTAGATGCACTGTTGGCCGAACGCTGTGCATAAAAACACACACAAAATCAAAAAAACCGAAAAACCCCTTTTCTTCATTACCAAAACTCCTCAATTGCTTCCAAAAACCAAAACCTGCCGACAAAAGCAAAATACCATATCCAACATCATAACATTTCCCCGCCGTTATGTCAAACGAAAAAGCCCAAAAGCCATAAACCGCAAAAATAAAGACATGGAACCTTTAGACTCCATGTAAAACCGAATTTTCAGTCCCAAAACCAAAAAAATATTTTGGGAGAAGTAATAGAAATATCTATTTTACAGCGAATTCCACTTCATTCGAGATTATTGTAAATGAATTATTTGGATCTAACGAATCCTTTGGAAAACTAAGTGCCGAATATACAACTGAATATTTTCCAGGCTGTGAAATGTCGAAATAGTCATTTAATTTTAATATTTGTTTCAATTTGGTTTTTGGTAAAAACTCATAGTATTCATCAGAAATCGGGAAAATCATTGGGCCAGTATATGGCACGTCTTTATTATCTCGAATGATATTCAAGCAACGTGCTACACTTGTTGGATTTTTTTCAGCAAAGATAAGTCTTTCCCGAATAAATATTTTTTTATCGGTTATATTCTTAAAAACAAATTCAATATTTACAATATTATTGTTTTCAATAAGATCTATAACACAATCAATTGGAGGTTTATGTTCCATTTTCTTATAGTCTTTTTTTGTTAACATATCATTATCTTTCTCATTACATCCTAAAATTAATAATCCAATTGTAATTATACTTATATAATTTATTGTTTGCATTTGGACCACCTTTGAAATATTAAAGAAAATTTTATCTTTATTTTAAACTATTTCTGACTGACTTCAACAGCAAACATTCTATAATTGTCAGCGTTATGTTGTGCATGAATTGGAGATATTCTGGCGAGAATCCAAGCATCTGATCTATAATACTCTTGTCCATAGCACGAAGGTACAATATTTGCTTTAGCAAACTTGTGCAAACCTTCATGGAGTACAATACTTGCTCTGAGGTCTGCGGATGCTTGATAAAAAGCATCACACAAAAACATTTCTAACTTATTATCAGATACAACATAGGCATAAGCACCAGGTTCATTTTTATGTATATAACTTACATGCTTATCAAATCCAACTCTTGTCATATATAATTTAGAGATAACTCTAAATTTGCTCAAAAAGTCGTTGGTTCCAAACCATTTCTTAAATAAATCATTTGCTGATTTATCCCAAAAACTTTTTACAACATAATTTATTGCTTTTTCAGCAAGACCTTTCGCTCCTTCCTCAGCTTGTTTAGCTATTTCCTGCTCATTTAAGTACTGTTGTATCGCTTTTGATGCCACATACCCCGCGGCGGCGCTGCCGGCGCCCCATGCGGCACCTTCGCCGAAGCTTCCGCCGTTTAGTTCTGATGCGACACCGCCTCCGAGCGCACCGGCTCCGGCAGTGGCGATTAGTTGCTGCATATATTGATCAGAAACTGTACTTTTGATAAAATCAGAAACAACTGTAAATCCATTTTCACCTCCAAATGCAAGCTGTCCATTATCGCCAGCACTAAATCCCATTCCATACATGACAGCACCGCCTATAGCGCCTGTCAATGCACCCATGCCAATATCGCCCCCGGTAACCGCCGAAGAAGCAACACCAGACACTGCCCCGGCAGCCATAAGCTGACCTATTCCATTAAGACCGAGATCCCCAAAAACTCCAAATCCTACCTGGAAAGTTAAACCTCCTATCGCTCCACCAAGTGCTCCTTTGATAGGATCACCACCTGTTGCTGCTGCGATACCGGCACCAATAGCAGCACCAATAAGCATACCAATTAATAGATCATCAATTCCAAAAACATGACCGGTTGGATCTGTGTATTTTAAGGGATTGTTTATACAATAACTATACCGATTCAAAGATTGTGATGTATCAGCAGAAGGTACTATCGTATCCGCTTGAATGAAACGGCCAATTTCCGGGTCGTAATAGCGCGCACCGTAATAGTACAGACCGGTATCCTCGTCGAAAATTTAAGGTGTCCGGTACTTTTTTTATTTTCATTAAAAGCACTCCATAATTA
>CAZNET010000293.1:0-4300 GCA_964571885.1 uncultured Pirellulales bacterium | reverse complement strand
GCTGTTGCCACGGGTTCGCCAGTAATTGATGCCGAGCATCGCCAGGATGATCAGGCCGATGATGGGTTTTAGCTGCTTGTCGGTTACGTAATCCAGGGCCAGAAAACCGATGAATATGCCGACCACCGCAGGCGGCAGCATCCTGAAAATATGCCTCCATTTGGCATTTTTGCGATGATAGATCACCGCGAAGGCATCGGCCAGGATCAGGATTCCCAAAAGGGTCCCGGTCGATTCCCTGGCCGGCACGACCATTGCCATGATCGGCACCACCAGTGTCCCCACGCCGGGCACACCCGTTTTGGCCACGCCCACCAGCGCGGCACATAACGCGATCACCGAAAACTGCAAGACCGTCAAGTCAGTAGGATCAAAGTCCATAACACACCCAAATCAAATAAACAAAGAAAAGCACTGTAACCGTTCAGACATAACTTTGCAAGCAATGTCTGTCTGTTTTTAAGAAATTGATAGGTTATTCGGTTTGATTTAATTTAACAACTCGAACCGTTCTTTGTAGTCGGATTGAATCTCCATAGAGCTGCTTTCTTGGAAAATCGACCGCGGCGACGCGTTCGGCCGGCGGCCGGCTCAGCCAGTATTTCAGGTTCTCGACATCCTCGTCGAAGCTCGCAAGATCGTATTTGCATACTACCTTCTCTATCATAACGACTATTATACCGCAAAAGCCAACGTATGAAAATAAAAAAACAGAATACGAAGCTTCAATGATTGTACCATAGTACGCCATTGACAAGGCCTTTTAAATTAATATAATCTCTACTAACGCAGAATTAGGAGATTTAAAATTAAGTCGAAATGATAAAAACTCACTTATAAAATGAGGAGATGATCATGAACAAAAACATTACAGTTATTATCCTTTTATTGTGTCTTTTAGTCATCACCGGCTGTTTCGAAGACCAGGCCGAGTTAACGCTGAACGCCGACGGCAGCGGTTTTTTTAAGCAGAAAATGGTTATTTCAGAACGAATGATGGCGGCGATCGAAAGCGGTGAAAAAGATCCGGGAGGGCCGGTTACCAGGAGAGAAGAAATAGAAGGCAAGATCGGCTCTTCGTCTACTTTAGAATTGTATGAACAAAAAGACCTGCCGGACGGAAGCCGAATCATCGAATACAGCGGACGGTTTTCCGACCCAGCGGATTTTTTCCTCTCTAATTATTGTACAGAAATCCTGAAAATTCGTTTAGTCCCCGCCGACGAAAATAGCGCAGCTATTTATTCGTCCGATGCTATCCAGGACGATAATTTCTCGATGGAAAAAATCTATATGATGGCCAAAGGTTTAGACATCAAACGCACCATACATTTACCCTGCAAAGTGATAGAAACCAATGGTACGCTTTCAAAAAACAAAAAAACAGTTAGTTGGGAATTCAGTCTTAAAGACAGAGACTCGATGAAAAAAGCAAAGGCCTTTGTCGAAGGTCCTGACAAGGGTAAAAGGAAAATACTGTTCGCAAGGTCGGATCTGAATTTTACGTTACCGCTTGTCACCCGGGGACAATCTGGCGATCAGACGAAAGACAAATCAAATGAACAATTCGCTGACAGTAACGAATTAAAGGCGGAGATTATCTGGTGTTCGTCTGAAAGAAAATATGATTTTAAGGAGAAGAAGGCGGAAATATCCGGTTTGAAATTCGGCGTCGAACTGACATGGGGCGACAATAAACCGGTTGCGTACAAAACCTGCAAACTTACATCGATAAGAGATGATCGTGGTAACGATCTGGTTAAAGATCGGTACAATTCATGGCGCCGAGATATACATTCATATCAAAAAAAGCTGATAATAGAAGTTGAGGCCGAACCGCCGGGCGAAGATGCCGGATCGATTGAAGACATTGCGGGCATTATCGACGTGGTAATTAGTGAAGAGAAAGAAATAATAAGACTGAAAAATCTGGACACTTTGGTCGGCAAGGAATCAGTCGGTCATCCGGTACTTGACAAGTTGAATTTTAAGATACTGAAAATTAGCGGACACGTGATCGAGATCCGTATCGACGGCGGAAACAACACTATAAGTTCCATTGAAATGTTCAGGGATAATGGTGAAGAAATATCAAAAGGCGGCGGAATGGGTGCCGGTGATAAACATACTTATGAATTTCATGATTCGCTCGATAAAGCAGCCAGATGTAAACTGGAGGTGATCACTGCGGAAACGATCGTTCAGGTACCCTTTGGACGGGATAAAATCATATTACAATAGATCAAAGTAATTTTTTAACGGTTCGATCTTGATAAGGGTGAAAACCGTGTTCAATCTGTTGACACCTGTTTTCTGAAATGATACAATCGTCCTCGTTAGATTTCGTATTTTGTGAGTGGCTCATGCTTAGTGCAAAACATAATCGTCGTAGATTTTTGAAGGCTATGGGCGGGTTGGCTGCCTCGGCTTTTCTGCCGGATTATTTGTCCGCTTCGGATTCCAAAGGTCGGACCGGGCCCAATGTTGTTCTGATCATGGCCGACGACTTGGGGTACGAATGCATCGGGGCCAACGGCGGTACGTCGTATGAGACGCCGGCGCTGGATGGACTGGCCAGAACCGGGATGCGGTTCGAGCACTGCTACGCCCAGCCGTTGTGCACGCCGTCGCGCGTCAAGATCATGACAGGTATTTACAACGTCCGAAACTATATCAAATTCGGCGTTATGGAACGAAGTCAGACAACCTTCGCTCATCTTCTGAAAAACAAAGGTTACGCGACCTGTGTCGCGGGCAAATGGCAGCTCGGCAGGGAGCCCGACTCGCCGCGGCATTTCGGCTTTGACGAATCGTGCCTCTGGCAGCAAACACACGGACGAACCAACAAGCATGGGTTTGACAGCCGTTATGAAAACCCGCTGCTCGACATAAACGGCAAAACCGTGAACTATACCAACGGCGAATTCGGCCCGGATGTTGTAAGTGACTATTTGTGCGATTTTATCGAACGCCATAAGGACAAACCGTTCTTTGCCTACTACCCTATGATCCTGACACACTGTCCCTTTGTGCCCACACCGGATTCGGCCGATTGGGAACCGAACAGCAAAGGCTCAAAAAGCTACAAGGGAAAAACGAAATTTTTTGCCGACATGGTGACTTATATGGACAAGATGGTCGGCAAGGTCGTAGCCAAGCTGGACGAACTCGGACTGCGGGAAAGTACATTGGTCATCTTCACCGGTGACAATGGAACCGACAAACCGATCGTCTCGATGATGAACGGCGAAAAAATAGCAGGCGAAAAATCGCGCATGACCGACGGCGGTACGCGTGTACCTTTGATCGCCAACCAGCCCGGCGTCATTCCTTCCGGAAAAGTCTGCGGCGACCTTGTGGATTTCAGTGACTTTTTACCGACGCTGTGCGAGTTAGCCAGCGCTAAGGTCCCTGAAAACCTCAACATCGAGGGGCGAAGCTTTCTGCCCCAACTGAAGGGCCAAAAAGGCAACCCGCGGCGGTGGATCTACTGCTGGTTTGCCCGTAACGGCGGACCCGAAGGGCAGCAGTGGGCACGAAATCAGCGGTACAAACTCTACGCCGACGGAAAATTCTACGACGTCAAAAACGACAGACTCGAAAAAAAACCCCTAGACACCGGCAACCTCTTGGGCGAAGCAAAACAAACCTGCGACATGCTGCAAAAAGCACTCGATCGATACAAAAACGCCCGTCCCGCCGAAATCGCCGCATATGGTAAACGCTGAATGTCCGTATATTATTCAAAGTGCATATTTCTGTTTCCAAAGCACTTATTATTCGATATACTGTAATTTTTGGCTTCAACAGAAATGTAGGATGGGGCTTACCCCACCGATTGATTGTGGAACTTTATGGTCCAGCAGGAATTTCGCAGATATTTGGTTGACGTCGATTCGGTTTCGACGCATCAGTTGTTTACCGGCTGCGTGATCGTCGGTTCGGGGATCGCCGGTCTGCGGGCGGCGATCGAGGCGGCTGAAAGAACGAATGTCATCGTCGTCTGCAAAGGCACGCTGCAAGACAGCAATACCTGGAAGGCGCAGGGCGGCATCGCTTCGGTGCTGGATAAAACTGACAGCTTCGAGTCGCATATCGAGGACACCCTCAAAGCCGGCTGCGGGATCAACGATCCCGGGATCGTCTCACTGGTCGTCGAACAAGGTCCCAAGCTGATCGATCAACTGCTGAAATGGGGAACCGATTTTGACATGGCCGGCGGCAAGGTCGATATCACGCTTGAAGGCGGTCATTCGCAGCCGCGCGTCGCGCATGCTCACGGTGACGAGACCGGACAGGT
>CAZNET010000292.1:2613-4302 GCA_964571885.1 uncultured Pirellulales bacterium | reverse complement strand
CGTAAACGAAGCGGCGGCGGTTCCGTAAATAATCGCTTTTCTCATCGTTTGAAAATCGATATTGTTTTGTCCGGCGATATAGCCGAGGCACCCGCCGGCAAAACTGTCGCCGGCTCCAGTAGGATCGACTACCTCTTCGGCCGGATAAGCAGGCGGTACAAATAGTTCATTATCTCGTGTATAGAGCAAAGAACCGTATTCGCCTTTTTTGACGATGGCCGCTTTAGGCCCCATTTTGATGATTGCTTTAGATGCTTTGATAAGATTATCGTTCCCGGCCAGCAACCGCGCTTCGTCTTCATTGATGATCAGGCAATCGATTTTTTTTAATAATGCCGCAAGTTCATTTTTATGATCGGTGATCCAGCAGTTCATTGTGTCAGCGGCAACAAACACCGGGTTATCGACCTGACTCAAAAGCTCTGTCTGTAAAGCCGGGTGCGTATTGGCCAGAAAAACAAATTTACTGTCTTTATAAGCCTTCGGGACGATCGGCGGTGCTTCGGCCAGGACATTCAATTCCAGCAGATCGGTGGTCCTTTCGTTCATATTCTTGTGATACGTCCCCGCCCAGCGGAATGTTTTGCTGCCCTGGCGGATCTCCAAACCGACCAGATCGACGGTCTTGTCTTTGAAAATTTCCTTTAGGTCAAACGGGCAATCCGGGCCGATGACACCGACAAAACGAACATTCGTAAAACAACTCGCCGCCAGACTGAAATAAACCGATGAACCGCCGATACAGTTTTGCCTTTTGCCGAACGGTGTTGTCACCGAATCGATCCCGATCGAACCTGTAACCAATAGTGACATAAATTATCCCTCTGAATTGCCAAATTTATCAATAGCCAGTTCTATGCGTTTCAAGGTGTTTTCTTTACCGAGCAGTTGAACCGAGTGAAAGATCGGCGGACTGACCGTGTTGCCGCACAGGGCTACCCTAAGCGTCTGAGCGACCTTGCCCAGACCTGCCTGTTTTTCTTCTGCCAGACCGCGAAGCATCGTCTCTAATCCTTCTTCTGTAAATTCATCCATTTGTTCAAGTCTGTCGCTTATTGTCCGCAGTATTCCGACAAAATCGCCTTTAAACACTTTTTTGACCGCTTTTGCGTCAAATTCGATTTTCTCATTTTCGACAAACAAAAACCGGCATTTCCTGTCAACATCCTCCAACAGTCTCGCGCCTTCGTTGATCTTGAGTAAAGTCGCGAGCCGATCATCATCAGCCTGAAGCAGTGGTGACTCATTGACGTTAAGATAATCTTTAAAATGCTGAAGCAGCCTGTCTTGCGATACCATCTTGATATGTTCGGTGTTGAATGAGACCAGTTTTTTTCTGTCGAACAAGCTGTTTGATTTTGACAATCGATTCAGGTCGAAACTTTCGATCAGCTCATCAAGGTTCATAATCTCCCGGTCGTCACCCGGATTCCATCCGAGAAGAGCGAGAAAATTGACCATCGTTTCAGGCAGATAGCCGCTTTTATAAAAATCGACCACATTGATTTCCGGCAGATGAATCCCGAGATGCTCGGCCATCCTGTTGACGTTGGGCATATCCGGAACCGATTTTCCCTTTAGAAATTCGTTCAGTTCTTCGGTAGTGATCCCGCCTGCCTTGGCTAATTTGTCGAGATCAATGTTTTGTTGTTCCTTGATCGCTTTTTTCAGTGTCTTGGGTCTTTCGCG
>CAZNET010000292.1:0-2603 GCA_964571885.1 uncultured Pirellulales bacterium | reverse complement strand
AATTTCCCGCCGCCTTCGGAGATCGTCACCGACATATGTGCGTATTTGGGTGTTTTGAAGCCGAGAGCCTTCTGCAGAGCGATATGGCCGGGTGTGTTCATTAAATGTTCCTGTCCCCTGATCACATGCGTGATGCCCATTAGTTCGTCATCGACCACACACGCAAAATGATAGGTTGGGAAACCGTCACTTTTGAGGATAATGAAATCGCCGATCTCCCCGGCGCCGAATGTTACTTCACCTCGAACGATATCGCTTACCGTGATACTTTCTTTTTCCGGTACAATAAGACGCACGGTGACGGGGCGTTGCTGTTTTTTTGCTTTTTCCACATCATTTTCGTTTGGCAGTTTATCGGGTCTTGGATACGTGAAATTTTCCTTTTTGGCCTCGGCCTCTTTTCGCATTGCCTGTAGTTCGTCCGGCGTGTCGAAACAGTAATAGGCCTTTTTCTCGGCGATCAGTCGCTCGATATATTGATTGTAAATATCAAGCCGCTTCGACTGCAGATACGGCCCGTTCGGTCCCCCGATTTCAGGTCCCTCGTCCCATTCGATTCCGAGCCATTTAAGATCGTCCATTACCTGCCGCATCGCGGTAGGCGTGTTGCGTTTGAGGTCTGTATCTTCGATCCGCAGAATGAATTTCCCGCCGGTGTGTCTGGCGTAAAGCCAGTTAAATAAAGCGGTTCGGGCCCCTCCGATATGAAGATACCCGGTCGGCGACGGCGCAAAACGTGTTACTATTTGCTCTGACATAATCTTTCCTGTGCCTATAAGAAAAATAGAATCATTACCGTAAGCTATAATACCCGTTCTGTCAAGAATCTGAACGGTATATTGGAAAATTCACCTTATTTGTTGACGATGAGAAATATTATCAAATTTTCTTAAGAATAAACTCTGGATATTGCTTCATAGTCAATAAATACCGATATCCTGATTGAGACAGCCTTTTTTGATTTTACTTGCAACCATCAAAGAACTGCTTAAAATCGTATCATTATTTAAAAATTCGTTTAACGATGGTATTACCATAAGGATTAATTAAATGGCGGTTGATCATAACTCAAATTCAGAAGAACGGCTTGATTTTGTTCGGCAGATCGTTGCCGACGATCTGGAAAGTAATAAATGGGACGGCCGGGTGGCCACTCGATTTCCACCTGAGCCGAACGGTTATCTGCATATCGGTCATGCCAAGAGTATCTGCCTGAATTTCGGTATCGCTGCCGAATTCGGGGGCACCTGCAATCTCAGATTTGATGACACCAATCCGACCAAAGAGGAAGAAGAGTATGTCGAATCGATCAAGGAGGATGTCAAATGGCTCGGCTGGGACTGGCAGGACCGTCTTTATTTCGCATCGGATTATTTCGATCAAATGTATCAGTGGGCTGTCGGTCTGATTCGTAAAGGCAAGGCCTATGTCTGTGACCTGACAGCCGAACAGACCCGCGAATATCGGGGTACGCTCACCGAACCCGGAAAAAACAGCCCGTATCGTGACCGCAGCATTGAAGAGAATCTCGATTTGTTCGAAAAAATGCGGGCCGGTGAATTTCCTGACGGCAGCAAAACACTGAAGGCAAAGATCGACATGTCTCATTCCAATCTCAACATGCGCGATCCCGTGATCTATCGCATTTTACATGCATCTCACCACCGCACAGGCGATGTTTGGTGTATTTATCCGATGTATGACTGGGCACACGGCCTGGAAGATTCCATTGAAAAAATTACCCACTCGATCTGCACCCTGGAATTTGAAAACCATCGTCCGCTGTATGACTGGTTTCTCGACCAGCTTGAAATTTATCATCCACAGCAGATCGAATTCGCCCGGCTCAACCTTTCCTATACCGTAATGAGCAAACGAAAATTACTGAAACTTGTGCAGGACAAACACGTCAGCGGCTGGGACGATCCAAGGATGCCGACGATCGGCGGCATGAGGCGAAGAGGCTATTGCCCCGAGGCGATTCGTCAGTTCTGCAAGGTCATCGGGGTCAACAAATTCAACAGCACGGTAGATTTCGCGCTGCTGGAACATTGTCTCAGGCAGGATTTGAATAAAACGTCGCCGCGTGTAATGGCGGTTCTCAAGCCATTGAAGGTTGTCATTACGAATTATCCTGACGGTCAGGTCGATCAGCTTGACGCGATCAACAATCCCGAAGATAAGTCCGCCGGGACACGAAAAGTTCCTTTCTCCAGGGAACTCTATATCGAACGAGACGATTTTATGCAAGAGCCGGTGAAAAAGTTTTTCCGTCTCGCACCCGGAAGAGAAGTGCGTTTACGCTATGCCTATTTTATTAAATGTGAAAAAGTCGTCAAAGACGAAAACGGCAATGTCATCGAACTTCACTGCACCTATGATCCGCAAACGCGAGGCGGTGATGCGCCGGACGGCAGAAAGGTCAAGGCCACGCTGCACTGGGTTTCAGCCAGACATGCTGTTGATGCCGAAGTCAGGGTGTACGATCATCTGTTCACGAAGGAAAATCCGGATGAGGTGCAGGACGGTCAGGATTTCACGGCAAACCTGAACCCGAATTCTCTTGAAATCCTGCAGGGCTGTAAACTGGAACCCTCGCTAAA
>CAZNET010000291.1:0-4308 GCA_964571885.1 uncultured Pirellulales bacterium | reverse complement strand
CTGGACCAGCCTTTTGTTAAAGATGACAGTAAGACGGTTTCTCAGGTGGTTACTGAGGCGGCCAAACAAGCCGGCGGTGAAGCCGTTATCAAGCGTTTTGTGCGTTTTGCTGTCGGTTAATATTATCGCTGTAATGAAATAAATGGGTAAATGTAAATACAATCGTGTATTGTTAAAACTTTCGGGAGAAAGTTTTTGTAAGCCCGGCGGCTTTGGTATCGACGGCGAACAGGTCGAGTCCATTGCTCAACGAATAAAGCAGTTATGTTCACTTGACCTGGAAGTTTCAGTCGTTATCGGCGGGGGGAATTTTCTCAGAGGCGAGCATTTTTCGAAGCAAAGTCATATTCCCAGACATACCGCGGATTACATGGGGATGCTGGCTACTATCATTAATGCCTGTGCTTTGCAGGAAGCTCTTGAAAAAGCCGGCCAGCCGACTCGTGTTTTAAGCGCAATCGAAGTCTCGGCGATCTGTGAAAAATTTATTCGCAGAAGGGCATTACGGCACCTCGAGCGGGGCAGGGTTGCGATCCTGGCGGGCGGGACGGGAAATCCGTTTTTCACGACCGACACGTGTGCGGCGTTAAGAGCATCGGAACTGGACGTTGATTTACTCATCAAAGCGACCAAAGTTGACGGAGTTTACAGTGACGATCCCGAGACAAATAGCGATGCGAAGTTTTACACCGATTTATCTTATGACGATGTGCTTTCGCAGTCGCTTCGGATCATGGATCATTCGGCGATCAGTCTTTGCCGGGATAATCATATCCCGATCATTGTGCTGAATATATTTAAGGAAGGCAATATCACTAAAGCCCTTTGCGGGGAAAAGGTAGGTACGTTAATCAGTCAAAAACAACAATAAGGGAGTTATTTTATGCCTGTTAACCAAATCATTTCAGATTCCGAGAATAAGATGAAAAAAGCGGTTCAGTACCTTCATGATGAGTTGAAATCCGTTCGAACCGGCAGGGCTTCGACCGGGCTGGTTGAAAACATAAAGGTCGAGTATTACGGTACCTCAACGCCCCTGAAGCAAATGGCGACGCTGGCAACACCGGAAGCGGATATGATTTTAATTAAACCCTTTGATCCGTCTTCAGCGAAGGATATCGAAAAAGCCATCAAAAACAGCGACTTGAGCATTGCTCCTGTCATGGACGGTAAAATGGTGCGGTTGACGATCCCGCCTTTAAGCGAGGAAAGACGAAAACAACTTGTCAATCAGGTCAAACAGTTGGGAGAGCAGGCGAAAGTGAGTATTCGTAATATCCGACGAGACGCTAACAAAGATTTCGATAAAAAGGAGAAGGAGAAGGTCATAACCGAAGACGACCGCGACGACGGCAAGAAGACTATTGATGATATCACTAAAAAATATACCGAAAAGATTGATGAAGTCGTCAAATCCAAGTCGGATGAAATTCTGCTTGATTGATTTTATTTTCTGTTTGATAGATACCCTAAGCACGATTCGGCAGCTATTTTCTTTTTTAATTTCTTTACATACTTTCCGGGATATATTTAAATTTCTATAATCGTAAGGCTTTTAATCCTTATCAATCGTGATGGATGCGTTCATTTATACTTGAAGGAGATAATCGATGGGTACAAAAGAAAAGAAAGCGGCCAAGCGTCAATCAAAATTTAAGATTTTTGTCATGGTTCTTGGCGGGCTGGTTTTACTGTTTATCTTAATGGTTACTTTGCTGCCGGTTTATTTATCGAGCTCCAGTGCCAAGAACACACTATTGTCAAAGATCAACGCGTCGGTTCAGGGAAAGGCGGATTTTACAAATTTGTCGGTCAGTTGGTTCAAGGGTGTCAAGGTTGAAGATATTACCTATCAGGATGATACCGGCAAGACATCGGTGACCATAAAGCGATTCTCGACAAAACCCCATTATGGTTCCATGCTGACAGGAAGTATGTCTTTTGGCGAAACGGTTATCGAAGAGCCAAAGGTCGCCATTCGGCTGGCGGAGAAAACGTCTGCGGATGCGGCAATCGATGAAGCTGAAGATGTCAAAGAAGCAAAACCCACAGCGGTTTTCCCGATCAAGGCGATCGATCTTTCACTTCGAAACGGGCGGTTAGAAATTAATGATTCCACCGACACTACTGTGGCCGTGGCTCAGCTTGATTCAAAAGTGAATCTTCGTCCGCCCGGCCAGCAGTCTGAATTTGATGTCGATATGAAGATCGGTTCCGAGCAGAAACAGTCAGATATTACCGCGAAAGGGACCTTGAATCTGGATAAGAAAAAAGGCTGGACTTTTGAGGGGAGCACGGGCGATTTAACGATTGAAGTCAATGAACTTCAACTGGATACACTGGAATCGTTTTTTGCCGTGGCGGGCATTGATGTTCAGGCGCAGGGGGATTTGTCGGCGACGATCGACAGTACGGTCACCGACGGCAAAGTCGGTAAAGTCATTGCCAAGCTCAGCGGCCAAAATATTGAAATTACCGGAAAGCCTCTTAAAGGCGACACGCTTGGGACGAAAAATCTTTCAACTGAAGTCGTTTTGCAGGGTCATGAGAAATATATCGACATTCAGAAGGTACAGATCGAGACGGACTGGTTCGACGCAACCGCTCAGGGTGTTGCGCCAACAAGCATTGAATCGTTGGAGGAACTGGTCAAGCCGGATTCTAAGTATGATTTGAACGCCGATTTTTCCTGTGATCTTGCTTTGTTGTCGCAACAGTTTCCGAATACACTGGGCTTGAAAAAAGACATGCGGCTTACTTCAGGAAGGTTGAATGGTAAAATCAATACCGTTGTAGCGGAAGAAAGAAAGCTGGTGATGAATGTCAACCTCGATCAATTGGAGGGGGTTGTACAGGAAAAAGCCGTATCGATGCGGCCCATTAAAGCCGATGCCCAGGTACGCTATCAGGAAAAAGGTGTTTACTTTGATAAGCTGGATGTATCTTCTTCGTTTATGAATGTCAACAGCAAGGGCAGTCTTGAATCGTTGACCTATACCGCGGATATGGATCTGGCGGCGACCCAGCAGCAGGTGGGGCAGTTTATCGATTTTGCGGGATATGAAATGGCGGGAAAAATCCAGGAAGAAGGTGTGTTGTCGGTGAAAGAAGAGACAATATTGGCCAAGGGAACCGTCACGGCCGATCAGGTCAATATTACAACGAAAGACGGGGTGGATTTTACCGAAGACAAGCTGGATATGGGTTACGATCTTAGCCTGGATCGGAAAAAGAACATTTTGAATATTGAATCGATCGATCTGAACGCGGAGCTTGGAAAAGTCGCCATTAAAAAAGCGGTTGTTCCAATGGACGACGAGTCAAAAGAAAATATGGATCTGCTTGTTTCGGCCAATCTCGATCTTAACAAAGCCAAACCCTATGCGGTCGCATTTGCGTCTATGTCAAAAAAGACTCAACTGGAGGGAAGGGCCAACGGGGCGATGCGGGTGACTTCGTCAAAAGGAATTTATTCTGTCCGGACGGAATCCGTAACCATTGACAATCTGAAATTCGCCGTGCCTGACAAGGAACCGTTCATACAAAAGAAAGTTACGATGTTTTTTGAGGCCGAGGTCGATCCCAAACGAAAGAATATCGCAGTTAACGAATTCAGGCTCGACGGCGACCAGATAAAGATCATTAAAGGCAGATTCAATAAATCAACCCAATCCGATACAACTACTATCGAAGGAACCGCGGTTCTGGATTACAACTGGGCGGCGGTCAGTTCGTTCGCGTCGGCATTTTTGCCCGAGGGGCTCGATATGCGGGGAAGCAGAAAAGACACGGTTGATTTTCGCAGCGTCTACCCCGGGGACAAAACCGATCAATTAATAGCTAACTTAAATGCTTCGGCAAAAACGGGTTTTGAACATGCTGCATATATGGGACTGGATATCGGTCAAACGGAGATCGAAGTCAAAGTGGATCACGGCAAGATGACGTTGGCGCCGTTTTCAACCACCGTCAATAACGGCCGGCTGAACTTCGCGGCCAGCGCGGATTTTACCCGGCCGGTCAGTGTTTTCAAAATACCCGAAGCAATGCAGGTCATTGAAAATATCCAGATCAATGATGAAATGACCGACACGACATTGATGTATGTGAATCCTATTTTTGCCAATGCGGTCGATGTCAATGGTATCGCGAATTTTTATTGTGAAAAACTGTCGATTCCTTTGGATACCGGGATGAAAAATGAAATTGACATAGCCGGGACGGTCGGTATCAACAATTTGAATATGAATACAAGGGGAATCCTCAAAGTGATATTAAAAGCCATCGGGGAGTCGCCGGATCAGACAA
>CAZNET010000290.1:0-4309 GCA_964571885.1 uncultured Pirellulales bacterium | reverse complement strand
CTGTCGGCATCTATCGGTTCTCCGGAGTGCATCGTGACTTCAACGGTTTTGCTCAGCATCGGCAGGACCGTTGTGTCGATCGTATTCGGAATTATTCTGAAGGATTCTGTCTGCGGCAGAGAAATATTTACTTTCATCGGCAGCGGGGCAAAGTTGGTGATTGCGATCGAGGTTGTCCCTTTTGTGAAAAATTGGCCGTCTAACATCACCGGTTCACATCGGATGACCTGACCGTTGTCGATTTTGTTTTTGAGCATCTTGGCCATCGACGCGATAAAATAAGGCGTAACGTTTTCACCGTGTATGCCGTCGAGCATCAGGTTCGCAAGTTTAGGCCCGTCGTCGGTCATGGTGATCCATGTAATATGATCGAACGTTCCGACCGATATGCCGTCGAGGGTGCTGTAGCCGCCGGTTGTGGCTAGGCGGATGTATTTTTTACCGTTTCGTACATTCAGCGCATACTGGTGCTCGTGGCCTGCGAAAACGGTATAATTGCGTTCTCCAAGCAGTTTTTCGAATTCAAACCAGGTTTGATTTTCTTTTTCCCATAAGGGTTTGTGAATAAAAACCAGTGTCCATCGTATATTTTTGTTTTCAGCAAGAACCTTCCTGAAATATTCGATCTGATCGGGCCCGATCGTATTTTTAGCATAATGGTTTTTGTCCCCCTCGCTGTCCAGGCATAGAAATAACACATCTCGGTAAATAAAATGATAATAAGGCGGCCCTCGCCGCTGTTTCCAGATATTCAGCATGGTCTGATTGGTAATGTCGTG
The DNA here is from genome assembly GCA_964571885.1 of uncultured Pirellulales bacterium. Lineage (GTDB taxonomy): Bacteria > Planctomycetota > Phycisphaerae > Sedimentisphaerales > Anaerobacaceae > CAZNET01. The sequence continues at coordinate 3,530 of CAZNET010000290.1, read as the reverse complement.
ATTGCCGGGGATATAAAAGAATGGCATGTTGAGTTGTTTTACAATCGTGTCAAATTCATTCCATTGCCGGTCGATCTCATTCGTCTCTTCGGTATAGCCTTCGATCAGGTCACCGACACAAATGACGAATTCAGGATTCAGCAGGTTGATCTTGTGGATTGCATTTGCGAATACACCTTCGCGGTGTCCCCCGGTTCTGTCGGAAACGATAACAAACTGAAAATTATTCGGATCGTTATTCAGTTTCAGGTTTGTATAAGGGGCGTTGGGGTCAGCAAAGTCGATCTGGACAGCCGGTGCTGCAATTATACCGGTCTGCACCAGTATCAGCGAGAGGACAGTTTTAACCCATTGCTTTTTCATGGCGATCTGTGTTTTCCTGTAACCATAAACTTATTTAATTCCGGCGGCTTTTTTGAGCTCATTGACCTTGTCGGTTTTTTCCCATGTGAAATCAGGAAGATTTCTTCCGAAATGACCGCCGTGAGAGGTTTGAGCAAAAATGGGACGCGCGAGCTTTAAATAGGCAATCATTTTCTTCGGTGTCAGCGGGAAGAGATCGCGAATGATTTCGCTAATTTTACTTTCACTGAGAATGCCTGTTCCTTCGGTATTGACCAGCACCGATATTGGTTCGGCGACACCGATGGCATATGAAAGCTGAACTTCGCACGCAGTGGCTAATCCCGCCGCCACGATATTTTTCGCGATGTACCTGGCCATGTAGCTGGCTGTTCGATCCACCTTGGAGGGGTCCTTGCCGCTGAAGGCGCCGCCGCCGTGACTGCCTCTGCCGCCGTAGGTATCTACGATGATCTTCCGGCCGGTCAGGCCGCAGTCCCCCTTCGGTCCGCCGATGACAAAACGGCCGGTAGGATTAATATGATAATTAATTTTTTTATCGACCAGTTTTTTGGGCAGCACCGGCATGATCACATGCTCGATGATCTGCTTTTTGAGTTTGGCATAACTGATCGACGGATCATGCTGGGTCGAAATCACTACAGTATGGATCCGTTTTGGTTTGCTGTTATTGTATTCAACCGTAACCTGGCTTTTCCCGTCGGGCCGAAGCCAGGGAAGTTTCTTTGTTTTTCTGACCTTTTCGAGCTTCAGTGTCAATGCATGCGCCAGATGGATCGGCATCGGCATCAATTGCGTTGTTTCCTTACAGGCGTATCCGAACATAATCCCCTGATCGCCGGCGCCTTGTTCCTTATGCAGGCCGGTTCCTTCCGTGACACCCTGAGCAATATCGGGGCTTTGTTTATCGAGGTTGACCATCACGGCGCAGTTTTCATAGTCGAAACCCATTTCCGGATCTGTATAGCCTATTTGTTTTATCGTGTCACGCACAATCGAAGGGATGTCAACAACGGCTTTGGTGGTGATCTCACCAGCGACAATAACTACGCCGGTTGTGACCATGGTTTCACAAGCAACCCGGCTGGAGGGGTCCTGGGCCAGCATCGCATCGAGGATCGAATCGGAGATACGATCCGCCACTTTATCGGGATGTCCTGTCGTAACCGACTCACTGGTGAAAAGATAGGTTTCCGAATTTCCTTTTGTTTTATTCCTTGATTTTTTTGCCATTTACCGGATCCTTTCGTGTCTTGAAAATTATGATATCAGATTATGTAAGAGATTTATCCGGTTAAGTCAAGTGAAATTATCGGCAGATCTGTAAAGTTCATCGGTAAAAGAAAAAAGAACAGCGTCAGATAGAACTGTCATTTAAAGTCCAGTTATACTTATTGTATTCGACCGTATAAATTTCTGTTTCCAGGAAATGAACATCTTCCGGAGGCAGATATTTGCTTATGAGATTTAGAACCGCCCGTACGGTGGGATTCTGGTCTTTAAATCTTCTGTCCGTACCATACTTCGAGACAAAGGCGCCGCCGTGCCAGTTGGGCTGCAGAATGGTTGGCAGGCGAACGGTTTTGCTTTGTCTGTCGATGAAAAACCGTTTTTGTTCAAAAAGAAATATCTTAAGCTGCTGTTGGAGTTGCGCATAAAGCTTTTTTCCGGTGTAAGGCTGATCAAGCAGCCTGGGACTGGAAAGGGTGGCTCTGGTAATCGCAAAAAAAGCAAGCGGCTCATTGAATTGCTTTTTAAAAAATCTCTCTTCGATTTCTCTGAGCGTGAATTCTTCGTTCATGATGTAAAATTTCTGTTTGCCGATCCCGCCGATATTTTTGTCGATAATCCTGGTACTGTATGGTCCCCATATAATCCGAAGAATCGCCGAAGACTCGATGGGATAATTTTCAACAACAATATTTAACATGTTAAGATTGTATGCATTGATCCAGAAAGCGATTTTGTCTTCTCTGGTCCACTGATTATAAATCTCAGGATCAAAATCATAGAATTCCCTGAGAAGATTCTGCAGCTCGAGCCGCTGGCGTCTCAGTGTCGGATAGTCAACCCTTCCGCGTTCGTTAACATATGTTTTGAAAAACATTTCCAGTTGTTCGAAGAACGGATCCGCACTGTCTTTTTTTATGAAATTCGGTTCTTGGATATCTTCTGAAGAAAGGTTGATTTCCGCCGGTTTTTGCGCCGTATCAGCTTGTGTGAGCGTTTCTTCAGGCCTGTTAACTTCCGTGACATTGGCTTCGAAGACATCCTTGGAAACGGGCGAAGGAACGATTGTTTCATTGGGATCGTTAATATCCATTACCATTTCGTTTGCTTCTTCAATCTGATCGGGGATATAAATCACCTCTGTTGTTTCAGTGGGTATTTGCTCCGGTACTGGTTTGGTCTGCGTTTGGGATGGATCGGCTGTTTTGTCGATTTCGGTATCTTCATTAATTGTCTGCTGCGGCTGCGTTTTTTCAGGTACCTGAGAAGACGGGCACCCCGCGATGCCGACAGCGGCAAGAATCATAAGACTCGTTATCAATAATTTATACATCAAGGTTTCCGATATAAGAGCTATTTATTTATTTCATAACCGATTTCGAAAACACATAGAATAGTTAATTTATGTTAGAATTCAACTATAAGATAATAAATATATCGTTTTTTTACCTGAATCGCTTAATCTAATTTAGATTGAAAGATCATCCTTTTAATACTGCCAGGGGTTTCATTCTGGCGACCGGGTTTGCCCAGCCGCAATTAACGACGACATCGATCACTTCGTCAATATTTTTGTATGCATCCGGCGCTTCTTCTTTGATTTTTCGTTTATTATCGGCGATCAGCCTGATACCTTTCATGCTTCTTTTGAACTGGTCATCGGTGATCACCGCCGGTCTGATGACCCTGCCTTTTTTGACTTTTCCAAGAGCTGCCGACCGGCTGAGTACTCTGCCGGCACCATGATTGACCGAGCATAGTGATTCCTGGGAATTACCGGTCCCGACAAGCAGAAAACTTGACGTTCCCATCGAGCCGGGTGTAATAACAGGCTGGCCGATCGAAAAAAATTCCGTTCCCTGCATTCGGTCCGGACCGTAAGCACGGGTTGTTCCTTTACGATGCACCCAGAGATCGAGGCCGTCATGGTTTTCCAG
>CAZNET010000289.1:1805-4311 GCA_964571885.1 uncultured Pirellulales bacterium | reverse complement strand
GAGAAACTCAAAAAAAGAGTATAAACAATATTTAAGCCCGGATTTCCCATTTAAATCCGTGCAAAAAAATAAGATTTTGATAGTTCAAGTTGAATTTGGTAAAATTATTAGAATCGAAAGGGTAGAATATTGTTTAGCAAAGATTTAAATGGGAGATGTCAAGTGATATAATTTGTTCATCAACAAAACAGGGATTAAAAACACAATTTTGAGGCAGAAAATGGAAGTACTTATATTTCTTGTTCTATATGTTGCTGTAATTGCTGTAATTAAATCCCTTTTAAGAAAAAAGAAAAACAGGAAAATACTAACACAGTCTAAGCCAAGCGGTTCTTTTTCCGAATTTGCTCGAAAAGAAGCATCTCTTAAATCGAAACCCCCAAAGGAGAATGCGAGCAAACCCGGATACAACAAGCATGGGGAGAGAACAGTAATATCAGCCGAAGAGTTCAAATCGAATTTTTCTGGCGGTAAAACCAATAGAAGATTTCATGTAACAGATTCAACAGTACATTGCCCTGATGGCGAAACAATCTCTATATCAAAAATCGTCTCTGCAAAGGCTCCGACAACATTCATTGGGACTAACCCAAATGGTGAGTGGCAGATTACCCAATCAAGTGGTGGTGCTGTGGTAATACTGTATGATAAAGTTGGTCATTGGCCGAAAGAAAAATTAATCAGGACTGGTTCCATGCAAGAGGCTCAGGAAATAGTAAAACAAATTCAGTCAGCGCGTAAAACATTGAAGTCCCCACAAAAAGAAAATAAATCTGGAACAGCTCGTATAGAAGTTGGAAAGTGTTCTAAATGTGGAAAGTCATTATGTGTGCGATCGCATGTAATAAAGCATAAAATGAACTTAACCTGTAAGTGTGGTCATCATAACGATGTTACTGTACATGATGTTTTAATCAACAATTCATCGTCACCATCAGATTTGACCGTTAACAAAGATGATGGCGGAACGATTGATTATTCGAGGTGTATGATTTGTTTTGCTTGTGCCCCAAAGAGTCATTGTCTAAAATGCGGAAAAAATGTCTTTGAATTAGATACCGATAGGGTGAAATAGGCTTAGGTATATGAAAAACCGTGTATTTCTGTAATTTTGAGGAAAACCGGGCATGGAATGGATTTTTCTTGACCTTGCGGTAGTAACTTTTGTAAATTTATCGATGTCATTGGAAGAAAATTGTGCTTTTAACCGTTTAAATGAGAAATGTCAGTTCAGTTAAATGAAAAGAGAGTGTGTATTTTAAAAGGAGTTTTTATGTGCCGTAAAATTGTTGTATTGTCCCTAATGTTGATAGTTGTTATTTGTATTGCTGGCTGCTCTACTACTGCTAATTTGTATGTACCCCAAAACTCTAAGGCTGCAAAGTCAAATCTGAAGCAACCAAATACTGAAGGTAAGTCTGTACTTATACTCCTAACTCGAACCCGTAACTTTGTTAACAACAAGACTGTAAAACTGTTACCCTTAGCCTACAGAAAAGACAATCCCATCATAAAAATATGGAGTAATAACTTTATGACAGGTTTCGAGCCGCAAATATTTCATTCAACAAGAAATGAAGATAATTGTGAATGGTGGCAAATATTTACTCTGCCTGTTAAACCCGGAGTTTACAAGCTCGAAGGTTTTTATTTATTAGTAGGAATGAATATGCTTAAGGAAAATCCTCTTTCCTGCGGTATTAGTTTGCCTAAAAATGTAATAGAAGCTAAGTGTGGTGAATTTATTTTTCTCGGTAGGATGAATCTTGATATTGTTGACAAAAGCAGTGGCTTAGCAGATTTTATTTCCAGTTCGTATAGCGCAGTATATTCATGGGATTCTTCACCGGATAATATTGATTTTATTCGTAAACAAATTCCACAGTTAAAGAATGTTGAGATTGCTGACAAAAACCTCAGCTTTGAATTTTAACTTAATAACAAGATTGATATTTGGATATTAAAAATACCATATTGGTTTAGCATCCTAAAAAGGCATTTCATGTTAAGGGTTGCTTTAGGTTCCTGTGCTGAACTGGAGACACAATTGATAATCGCAAATAGAAGAAATTACATTGAAAAAGAACAATTAAATGGAATAATTGAAGAACTAAGCCACGAAAGCAAAATGATCATGAGTTTAATAAAAAGAATCAAAGAATCCATAGCGAGCGACGAGTGACGAGTAACGATTATGTGTTTAGCGATACCGGCAAGAATTGTTGAACTGAAAGGCGATAACGCAGTGGTTGACGCGATGGGCAACCGGTTCAAAGCAAAAACGACCCTGCTGGAAGGGATCAAACTCGGCGACCTGGTCCTGGTACATGCGGGCTTTGCAATATCGACCGTTGACGAACAGGAAGCAAAAGAGACATGGAAGCTGTTCGAACAGATCGCCGAATTCAATGAAACCGATAAGAGGGTTTCGGGATAAATTATGGATAAGATGCTCGAACGAATAAACGCCGCCCGGGAGAAGATGAAGGCCGCCTGTGATAAAATC
>CAZNET010000289.1:0-1795 GCA_964571885.1 uncultured Pirellulales bacterium | reverse complement strand
AACTCGGCAGGCGAATTAACATCATGGAGGTCTGCGGCACCCATACCGTGGCGATCTTCCGCAACGGCATCCGCTCGACGCTGCCCGAAGGCATCCGCCTGATCTCAGGGCCCGGCTGTCCGGTCTGCGTCACCCATCAGGGATATATCGATACGGTGCTGGAACTGGCCAAACGAGAAGACGTCCTGATCGCTACCTATGGTGACATGATCAAAGTCCCGGGCAAAGCCGGCTCGCTCGAGACCATGCAGCAAAAAGGCAATGTCCGGATCGTCCTCAGCTCCGAGGACGCTCTGCAGCTTGCACGCGAAAATCCGGATAAAACAGTCGTCTTTGTCGCGGTCGGATTCGAGACCACCACCCCGGCCACGGCGGTCGCGATCAAAGAAGCGGCCAACGAATCGATAGACAATTTTACGATTCTGAGCAACCACAAGCTTGTCATCCCGGCGATGCGGGCGCTACTCAGCGGCAAGAACAACAACATCGACGCTTTTCTTTGTCCCGGCCATGTATCCGTTATCACCGGCTACAGCATCTTTGGTCAGATCGTCCATGATTTCAAACGCCCCTGTGTGGTGGTCGGCTTCGAGCCGCTGCAGATCATCGAAGGCCTGGCCGAGATCTGTAATGAAATGCAAAACGATGATCCGCAATTAAAATCCCTTTATCGCGCGGTCGTCACCGAAAAAGGAAATACGGTCGCACAAAAACTTGTCGATGAATACTTCGAACCGGCTGACGGCTTCTGGCGGGGCCTGGGTAAGATCCCCGCAAGCACAATGAAATTGAAAGACAAATACAAACACTTCGACGCGATATATCGATTCGGATTAACTGAAGCCGAAGGCGAAGATTTGTCCGGCTGTCTTTGCGGTGACGTGCTGTGCGGTCTGATCGATCCGCCGCAGTGTCCGCTGTTCGCCAAAAAGTGCACACCCATGACCCCGGTCGGCCCGTGCATGGTCAGCTCGGAGGGCTCCTGCTCGGCGTGGTACAAATACGGACAGAATAATGACTGAAAATCAGCACGATAAAATACTACTGGCACACGGAGGCGGCGGGCAACTCACCCAGCAGCTCATCAACGAGCATATCGTCAGCAGATTCAAAAGCGACGCCCTGAACAACCTGCCGGATTCGGCCACTTTGAATGTCAATAACGAATCGATCTGCTTTACCACCGACAGCTACGTGGTTAAACCTTTGTTCTTTAACGGCGGTGACATCGGCAAGCTCGCTGTCTGCGGAACGGTTAACGACCTGGCCGTCGCGGGTGCCAAACCGATCGCCCTGTCGTTATCGCTGATCATCGAAACGGGATTTGAAATGGCGGCTCTGGACAGGATACTTTCCAGTATTGCTCAAGCCGCCGAACAGGCTTGTGTACAGATCGTCACAGGTGACACCAAAACCGTCGAAGCTGGCGCCGCGGACCAGATCTTCATCAATACCGCGGGTGTCGGCGTAAAACTGCCGAACGTAAATCTTGGCTTTGAACGCATCCGGCCGACGGATAAGATCATCATCAACGGCACCGTTGGCGACCACGGCATGACCATCATCTCGCAGCGAAAAGACATCCGGTTCCAGACCAAACTCAAAAGCGACTGTGCCGCGTTGAACGGCCTGACCTGCGAATTACTCGAAAACAAAAACGAGATCAAATTCATGCGCGATCCTACCCGCGGCGGCCTGGCGGCTACGCTCAACGAGATCGCCGAGCAGACCGGCCTGAGTGTCGAGATCAGCCAGAAAGACATTCCCGCTGATCCGACCGTTCTCGCCGCGGCTG
>CAZNET010000288.1:0-4319 GCA_964571885.1 uncultured Pirellulales bacterium | reverse complement strand
GAAAAAATATCGTCATCTGGCCGGACTGCGACGCCGACGGCAAGCAGTATGCCCGGGACGTTGAAAGTATCCTGAATAATCTCGAACCGAGACCGAATGTTTCGATCATCAATCCTGCGGAACTCGACCTGGTTGAGAAAGAAGACGTTGTTGATTATATCAATCAGTGTTTGACCGCGGAAATGAATGTCACCGAGGAACTACAAAGGGTTGTCACTTCGGCAAGGCCCAAAGGTGCGGCGTCCGACCTACTTGAACAAGCCGACCGGATCGAGGCCGGGCAATATGTCACCGTATCGCTACCTTGGAGTGCGACGGCGGAACTCACAAGGGCTCTGATCCCGCAAACGTTAACGATCCTTTGCGGCAGTCCTGGGGCTTCAAAGTCTTTGATGCTATTACAGGCATTGCGTCACTGTTACGATCAGGGCGTGAAAGCCGTTTGTCTTGAACTGGAATGGGATCGACAATACCATCTCAAAAGAGCTTTAGCTCAAGAGGCCGAGCAATCAGGCGTCACGGATATTGATTGGATCGGGTATAACGTCACTGAATATCGGCAGCTCGTCAACAAACATACGCAATTTCTCAACAGTTTCCTGAACTGCTTGAGCGACTCACCGGACGCACAAATGACCTTGCCGCAAATACAAGACTGGATCAGGCAGAAGGCCAAAGCAGGTTACCGGGTGATTTGCGTCGATCCCGTGACGTCAGCGGCACAATCGGCCAAACCATGGATCGATGACGCTGCATTTGTTGTCAATGTTAGAAACATCGCCCGTGAATACAATTGCTCGATTGTCCTGGTCACCCACCCGTCAAAAAGTGTGGCTATGCCGGATATGAATCAATTAGCCGGCGGAGCGAGTTATAGCCGTTTCAGTGATACGATCCTGTGGCTTGAGGCGCACGACGAGAAAACTAACGACGTCCGTATGGCCTGCGGAACTGATGAGGTTGCCCACAACAGGACACTACATATTCTTAAGGCCAGAAACGGTAAAGGTCACGGCGCGCGAGTAGCGTTTAACTTCGACGTTGGAAGTCTAACACTGGCCGAAGCCGGTGTAATTATTAAAAAACAAAAAAAATCGAAAGGAATTTAAACAATGGACTTTGAAACAATTAAAACATTTAACCAAGCCAAACAGTTAATCCCTATGTGTGATGAATGCGACGGTCTGCCGTTTTTTCACTACGACGATCCGAAACTGAATGACCAACACCCGAACGGCTTCGGCTGCCCTGTGGAGGCGTTGCAAGTGAGCTTTGATAGTTATATTCAGGAAAGCGGAACGGGACTGCTTGCTGTTGCCTGCTGGGCTGTTGCGGCAATAGACAGAGGCTATGACAAAAGCGCTATTGTCGAGGCGGTAGAGCATGTAAATCACGAATTGTTAAATAATTATGTTGAAAGTGTACCCGATGACTACAACTAAAACCGCTGAAAATTCTGGTATTTACTATCCACCGACACCGGATAGGCAGTGCACAGCTAAAAGCAAACGAACCGGCCAACGATGTAGGCAATGGGCCATGCGAGGCAAGCAGGTTTGCAGGCATCACGGCGGCAAATCGACCGGCCCGAAGACCGAAGCGGGCAAACTTATTTCTGCCCGGGCGAATCTTAAGCATGGTAAGTATTCACTGGCGAAGTACGGCCAGCGGATGATCGAGAAGCTAAATGCCAAAGTCAATGAGGACGTGCACCTGCTGGAGTATGACGTCTTTCGGCAGTACGTGACGGCTTATATTAAGCGCATGACCTTTGAGCAGTGGCGTGAATTTCGAGGATTGTTCGCTAAGTACGTCGAAGGTCAAGCGAGTATGCGGCAGGTCATCGAGCATATAGACGGCAAGCCGATTAAGCTGCCAGAAGGCAGGCCGAAAGTAATTATGGATAAAAACAACAGAGGTTAAAAAAATGGAAACGACGATTAAACTTATGACATCAAAACAAGCCGCCTGTTACCTGTGTATCTCTGAACGCAAGTTGTTCGATCTTCAGAAAACAGAATGTATCCCCGCTGTCAGGATTGGCCGTTCGGTGCGGTTTGACCGGAACGATCTGGACAAGTTTATTGAGCAACAAAAAAATAATTAAAATAACACTTGACAAAGCGCAAGTTATGAGGTATGTTATGGTTATGGACATATTAAAAACAATACGAAAAGAAATAGAAACGTGTGATAAATCCCGTTATCAGATCAGCAAGGAAACGGGAATTACGGAAGGTCAGCTTCACAGAATTGTGATGAAGAACCAGAGCTTATATTGTGAGACAGCCAGTAAATTGCTTGACTATTTCGGCTATGAGATTAGAAAGAGAGCAAAGAAAGGCAGGTAGGTTATGGCAAGTATCGTAAAGAATAAAACCGCCAGCGGATTAAGGTATGTTATACAACTTAGCCCGGGCGAGGACAATGCCCGTCCGAAGATTAGCCTGGGTAAGGTTTCCAGAAAGCAGGCCGAGGCCGCTAAAACGAAAATCGAAAGCGTCTTAAAATGCCGCAGAACCGGTGAGGTGATAAGCCCCGCTGTGCAGGACTGGCTCAATCATATACCCGGTGGACTTCGTCAGCGATTAGAGAAACTGTCAATCATCGAGCTAAGCAGCAACGGTGATAATTTCACTGTTGAGCGATGGGCGGAACATTACATTAAGAGCCGTCCCGACGTGAAAGCGATCACAAAAGGTAAATGGGAAAATGTCAAAAACAAACTATCGGCTTTTTTCAAAGATCAATATTTACATGATGTTACTATTCAGCAGGCTAAAAACTTTCGTGTTTACCTTAAGACAAAGGCGGGCTTGCAGGAAAACACCTTGCGCCGGATCATAGGGATATCACGGCAGTTTTTCAATGCGGCGATTGAAGCGGGACTGATCAATAAGAATCCATTCATCGGTCAGCCCGTTGCCGTTAGAGCAAATCCGTCACGGTTCTTTTATATAAAGCACGAAACAGCCCTGAAAGTCCTTGAGGCTTGCCCAGATGCCCAGTGGCGTCTTATCTTCGGTTTGGCCCGCTGGGGTGGTTTACGGTGTCCCAGTGAAGTCTTACGGCTTAAATGGCAGGACATAGACTTTGAGCATGAACGGTTTGTTGTTCATAGCCCTAAGACTGAACATCACGTTGACAAGGGTATTCGTACAGTCCCGATGTTCCCGGAGCTTAAGCCGTTGTTTCGAGATGCGTTTGAGCAAGCCAGGGATGGAGCGGTTTATTGTATTGATCGGCGGGATCGCAGCTCCGCTAATCTACGGACTCACATGCACCGGATCATAAAGCGGGCCGGTGTTGATGTCTGGCCGAAGATATTCCAGAATTGCCGGTCAACACGGGAAACGGAACTGTTCAAAATGACAGGCGGTAATGTTAAAGCAGTATGTAGTTGGATTGGCAACAGCCCGGAAATTGCAATGCAACATTATGCACAGGTAACCGAAGCGGACTTGCAGGAAGCGGCGGCAATGGCCGTCATAAAAAGCGCAGAAAAAACGGTGCATAAAACGGTGCATAATCCGGTGCAGACTACGGCAGAACAGGGTTGCACAGAGCCGCACGGAACAAGCAGTCATAGTGATGTAAATCCTTCTGATTGCGAGGACTTGCGAGAGCTTGCGGTTTGTTGCAACTCTTTACAGAATAAGGACTTACACCCCCAAGGGGACTCGAACCCCTGTCACATGGATGAGAACCATGTATCCTAGGCCGCTAGACGATGGGGGCGTTCGGAGCCGCAGGCTCCGAGTTATTAGTATTTACTTTTTAGTATCTGGTATTTCAATACCAATAAATCTATAGTTTTTTACAGCTTTTGTATTAAAGCCATCGTCATTTTACTTATCTGTTCGATTTCATCAACTATCTGGCTTGATGTTTCAGTCGTTACAAAATCTAACTTTTGAGCAATAATTATCTGCGTTTTCAATTCCACACAACTGCCCAAGGCAACGTATAAAAACTGCTTGTATTCAGCATTATGTCTTCTCGCAAAGCCTTCGGCAATATTGGACGGTACGGACACCGCAGCTCTTTTTGCTTGGCTTGCTAAACCATAAACTTCAGTTTTTGGAAAAGACTTGGCTGCTTTGTATACGAGTTGAACAAGAGAGACACCTCTGTTCCAGATTTCCAAATCCTCAATACATCTGGCGGCCAAAGCGAACTTCCATATCTGAATACTGAATCCTAAATACCAAATACTAATCAAATAGCGGCGGATGGATTCGAACCATCGACCCTGGGCTTATGAATCCCATGCTCTAACCAGCTGAGCTACGCCGCCTTTAATTCTCGAAAGGGAGTAT
>CAZNET010000287.1:0-4321 GCA_964571885.1 uncultured Pirellulales bacterium | reverse complement strand
TTCGCCTAAGATATTTGTTAGTGAGCGCAATACACCATCAATAATAATTCTGTCCCACGGATTATCATGTGCCGGTTCTAAAGAAAGTTTAAGATTATTTAAGTTTTCCGTAGGTCGAAATATATCCAGCATATCCAATTCTATATCAATCTTTGCTCCTTCTTCATCTGCTGTAACGGTAAATTTTCCACTTTTATGATCGAAGTCAAGATTAGCCTTGGCTATGATTAAATGTCTTCGCACATTGATATCATTGGGAATTTTCCATTGTAATAAACCCAATCCTAAAACTAATTCGTATTCTTCTCCTAATTTTTGTTGCTCTTGATGGATTTCAAATAATTTGGTATATACATTTTTGATTTTTTGCCAATTACTATGTTCTTCCATCCACGATAGCCATTTATCATTCAAATATTTATCCCATGCTTCTTTTACTTCTGGAAAATCTTCCAAAGTCAAAATTTCAGTTTCTTTAAAAATTTCTCCGTCAATTTCCTTTTCTTTGAAGTGTTGTATTGATTGTTTAAGCTCAGGAATTTCTTCTGATTGATATAATCTTTCTTTATCAATCCAATCTTCACAGATAGCAGGATACTCAGGAACTGAAGGTTCATTTTGCTTTTTTACCTCTAACCATATTTCCGGTGAATCTTCAGATACCCCCCAAGCTTGGGTATAGCAACCTTTGAGTTTTGGAATTTCATAAAACCAAATATGATTTGTATAATCATTTAAATCATGAATATACTTCGAACGTAAACCTGCAATCTCTTTTAAATACTTAATAAGCCTGAGCGATTTATTTAGGTCTTTATCTTGTTTAGTTGCCGCAAAATTCTCCATTATTTTTACTCACATAATCATTCCCATTATTGTCTTTTCAAATTCGTTTTCGAAGGGGTGCTCCAAATTAATCGACATAATATTACAGAATAATAACATTATTTTCAAATATCCATAAATAAATAAGGCTATTTAGTTTTTCATTATTTTTACAATTTCACCTTTTATAGGCTATTTTTTCTTTGTTCTTTGTGATTTGCATTTCTTTTTTTCGTCCCACTCGCCAAATGTCCTATTTGCCGGCCATGCCCTTTATCAGCACTAAAACGGCCATTTTTTCCTGAAACTTGACTTTTACCCGATTTCGCCCATATATATAGATAGACAGTTCTGGTCACGTGTCTTAACAGCAAGGACGGCCATGCCTGTTAAGACGCCGACAATAACCAAGAAGGAGTATGCTAACCGTGTCGCCGAACACGAACATAACGAAGATCCAACAAGCCAACGACATCATCGACGTCGTCACCGAACACATCGCGCTGACCAAAAAAGGCCGCGAGTTCGTCGGCCTCTGCCCCTTCCACGAAGACCACCGCCCCAGCATGACCGTCAGCCCTCAAAAGCAAATCTTCAAATGCTTCGCCTGCGGGGCCGGCGGTGACGTCATCAAGTTCGTCCAGATGCGAGAGAATTTAACCTTCCCCCAGGCCCTCGAACGCCTCGCCAACAGAGCCGGCATCGAATACACTCCGCCCAAACGCAAGTCTGTCATCCCGAGTGAACGAAGTGAATCGAGGGATCTATCAAACTCAGATATCGACCCAAACAGACTCGCCAAAGCCAACGCCTGGGCGATGGAGCTATTCAAAACCAACCTGAACACCAAACAAGGCAAACAAGCCCGCGACTACCTCAAGTCACGCAACATAACCAAAGACAGCATCGAAACATTCAACATAGGCCTGGCCCTGCCCGGCGAAACGCTTCTCGAAACCGCTCGAAAATCCAAAGCCGACCTCGACATACTAAGCAAAGCAGGCCTCACCGCGGGGGCCCACGACAAATTCACCAACCGCCTGATGTTCCCAATCACCGATGTCACCTCCCGCGTCATCGGCTTCGGCGGAAGAACCCTCGACGGCTCCGGCGCCAAATACATCAACTCCCCGACGACGGTATTGTTCGACAAAAGCAACTGCCTCTACGGCCTCGAACAGGCCCGCCACACCATCGTCGCCTCCGGTATCGCCGTCCTCGTCGAAGGCTACACCGACGTCATCATGGCCCACCAGCTCGGCTGCAAAAACGTCGTCGCCTCACTCGGCACCAGCTTCACAATAGGCCACGGCCGTATCCTCCGCCGATACGCACAAAACATCGTCCTGATCTTCGACGCCGACAACGCGGGAATGGCCGCCGCAAACCGGGCACTGGAGACCTGCCTGTCACTGAAGATCGATATCAAAATGGCAACCGTCCCCCACGGCAAGGACCCCTGCGACTTTATCTCAGAAAAAGGAAAAGACGCCTTCAACGAACTGATCGAAAACGCGACCGACGTCTTCACCTACAAATGGAATCGTTTGAAATCCAGACTCGACGAAAACAGCACCATCGCCGACAAAAAACAGGCCGTCGATGACTACCTGACCGCCATCGCCGTCGGCTTTAGAGCAGGCAACCTGAACGCCATCGAACAGGGCCTCTACATAAACAAAATCGCTTCGACACTGAAAATGGATCCCAAAGATGTCAAGGACCAGCTCGACCGCATTCGAAGAACCGCCGGCACCACCCGAAGCTACACAAACGAAAACAGCAAAGTCGTCAACATCCAGTTGCCGCCCGGCCTGGCCGCCGCCGCCCAGCGGGAAATCCTCGAGGTCCTGCTCGACCAGCCGTATCTCTACCGAAAGATCAAAGGCCGGATAACGACCGGCCACTTCGACGTGACCGAATTGAAAAAAATCGCCGAAATCCTGTTCAGATCCCTCGAAAATTCCGATGAAATACCTTTAACCGATATACTGGCCGGGATCGACGAACCCGAGATCTCAAACCTCGTCACCGATCTGACCGACACAGGCGCGCAAAAGAAAAACCACCTCGCCCGCCTCACAGACGCCGCAGATAACCTCATCCGGCTGCAAAATAAACAGAAAACCGAAAGTAATGACAAAAATGATGATAAAATGCACAAAAAACTGCTCAAAAGAGACAAAAACAGCAAAAATCCCTACAGCATGGGACTCAAATAGCAAACAAAAAACAAGGATCGTTACGTATAATAAATCGTAGTAGGACAATGTATAAATTACAAAGTGAGACAAAATCGAGCGAAAAGCGGCAAGTAACGAGATTCGTAGAATGGGCTTCAGCCCATGCTGTCTTGACGCTGTATTCTCTGTGGCTCACTAAGTTTCGAACATTAGAGTTTCGATAATTAGGATTTGTTTAAGATTTAGAATTTAGATATTAGGATTTCTCAAAAGATGGCAAGAAGATCGACAAAAGCGAAAAAAACGACCGTTCAAGAAAAAAAACCTGAGCTGACTCTGGACGAAATTTTGAATCTCAAATTTACAAAGGACATGTCCCCAAAGGCACAGGACCAGCTCAAGGAGATTATCACTCAGGGCCGCGAGCAGGGATACATCACCTACGAGGAAATGAACGAAAAGCTGCCAGACGAAGCCGTCAGCGCAAACCAGCTCGACAGCCTCCTCGCTACTCTCGACGAAATGGGTATCAAGGTCCTCGACGAAGCCGACGTCGAAAAACAAAAAGCCGAAGACGAAGACGACTTCGACGAACACGACGTCGAATCTGACATGGACGACGAAGAGATCGAAGACGACAAAATACTCGAAAAAGAACTAATCGCCGACGCCACCCGCCGCATCGACGATCCTATTAGAATGTATCTGGCCCAGATGGGCGAGATTCCTTTGTTGGCTCGGAAGGATGAGATTTCTCTGGCTCGGAAGATCGAGCTGACTCGGATGGCGTTTCGGCGGAAGATGCTGGAGAGCGATTATTGTGCGAATAACTCTGTGGATATTTTGCAGCAGGTTGAGGACGGTGCTTTGTCTTTCGATCGTACGATGCGGATCAGTACGGCGGAGAATATGGTTCGTGGTGTGATCAAGAAGCGGCTTCCGGCGAATCTGGGTACGGTTAATAAATTACTCGAGATGAATGCCCAGTTGTTCGATCGGCTTCATAAGAACGGCGAGAATGGTGAGGCGGATGAGACGGCGGTGAAGAAGATCAAGAAGCGGCTGCATCGTAATCGGCGGAAGATCGCGACGCTGCTGGAAGAGCTTAGCTTGCGCACGAGCAGGATCCAGCCTACGAAGGGAAAGCTGCATGGGATCTGCGCGAAGATGCAGCAGCTTGAGAGGATTCTTGAGAACGGGGTCACGGAGGATTATACGCAGGAGGATCTGGATGCGATCGGTCAGGAGCTGAAGGGTTTGCAGGAGCTGGTGATGGAGACGCCGAAGCAGCTTGAGAAGCGATTGAAGACGAT
>CAZNET010000286.1:0-4325 GCA_964571885.1 uncultured Pirellulales bacterium | reverse complement strand
TGGCCGAAGCGTGGATCGATATCCTGATGGAGGGCCAGCACCGCTTCGAGCCGACGGAGGTCTGCTTTGGTATGACCGTACTGAAATGTCACTACGGCCAGTCATTAAAATCCATCGGAACCTGGGCAAAGCGATGGAACTGGTCGGAATCGAAGGTAAGAAGATTCTTCAAAATGCTGGAAAACAGCGACATGATTAAACGCCAATCCGAAGGACTAACGACGCGTATAACTGTTTGTAATTACAGTAAATATGACCCCAAGCATCCTGACTGTGACGCTCAAACGAAGAGCAAACGACGATCAAGTGACGGACAAACGACGGGCAAGTGTACTACAGACAATAATGATAAGAATGTTAAAAATGAAAAGAAGGGAAAGAAGACCCCCTCTTCTGTTTCGGATATCGATTTTGAGAAAAGGCGGTTCATGACCTTCGATGAGATCGAAAGGCAGCAGTGCGAAGAAGCCTATCAGATTGCGATGGAACAATTCAAAAAAGACTATGGCCCAAAGGAGAACAAAGATGACAATTCATGAGTTTACAAACTGGTTTAATGAGCACGTCAAGCCGCGCTGGCCTAAGTGGAAGATCAATAAGTTCGATGTCGGTGACTGGTATGCCGCGTTTGGTAAGTATTCGCTGGAGACGCTGACGACGGCGGTCATGAAGTTGCGGACGCATGAAGCGGGGGCGTCTCCGAATACGAAGAAGCTGCTGGAGATCGTCAAAGCGATTTCGCCGCCGAAACCCAAGGCGCGTGACACGGTTGACGAGGACGAAGGGATGCTGATGCCGATCAAAGAGATCGAGGCCAACTTTGCCAAGCTGTATCCGCTGAAGAACCGCGTCAAAATGATCGCGATCCTGCACAAGATAGGAAGAGACGCCAAAGCCATCGACGAAGAAGCATTTAAGATCGCCTGCGAAAAAGGCCTGATAAAAGAAGCACGCAGAACTTGTCATTTCGAGGAGGAATCACAGACGACGACACGGCAATCTAAGGCCGTACGTTTAGGAGATTGCTTCGGCGCTGTCGCTTCTCACAATGACAGCAAAAAATCCAAAACCGAAGCCGAAAAAGAACAAGCCCGACTCAACGTCCTCGCGGACCTGAAATCTTCCTCATTTTCGAACCAGAAATAAAGTTCACAGGTATGAATGTTAAATATCGTGAGTTGTTGGTATTATAGTGTTTATTTGCTATACTATCAATTTCTCAAAGAATATTGTAACAGAACTATTTAAACAATATAGCCATATAGACTTAATATTTCGTTGATTTTGTATTATATTTTGGATATATTACAGTAAAATAACCGATAAGTTACCAAAGAAACAGGATTTAGGGAATATATGAAAACAACTAACAATTATATCAACTTAGTAGTTTTAGGAAGCTTTAATCCAAGCATTCTCAATCATAGCTTTTTAGTAAAAGAATGTGAAATGGATCTCGGAGAAACACCAAAGGAAACCTCCAGACCACAGTTGCCCGTCATGTCTTCTTTAGAATATGAGAATATACAATTTTTCATCGATTTGGGACGTCTTCAAATTACTGAAAAGAACTGCGAAGATCCCAAAGAAAGTAAAATACCGAGATACCTGGAAAATTATCTTCGTAAACTTCCGTATACCCCAATAACAAAAGCAGGGACAAACTTGAGCTATCGATTGGATATTGAAAAAAAGAAAATAGATCAAATCGAAGAGTTATTGAAAATAAACCGTTCTGAAATCTGCGGATCATTAAAACTCGGCAATCTTGGAATTGACATTTCATTTTCCCTTGATAGTGAAAAAGAAACGATAAGCTCATGGACCATTAAAACGTTTCTTGCGGAAAAGAACGTTTCGACTTTGATGAAATTCCATTACGACAGCGAAAACAAACCAGTTGTCGATTATAATTATGAGATTTCCGGAATAGATAAAGATAAAGAAAAGATACAGAACTTAACCACACATTACGGAGAAATAGTGGACTTTTCAGTCAATCAAATCTTAAAGGTCTTTGGAGATTGATAATGATCGCACCCTATAAAACCGAGCATGCTGAATCAGAAGTTCCTTCAACAGGTTCCGTGAATATCTTCGCCTCTGAGTTAAGCTGTTATGCCGGGATATACGAAGTTAAATCAAGAGCCGAAATAACAAATTCGAATAATCCATCGTGGGCATTTGGAAAAAACGGTCGGACTTTAACATTTATTCCTCCCGAAGAGATTTATCATTTTGAAGAGTTATTGGAAAAGCCAAAAATCAGTAAACGTAATTTAGAAGCTATTCATCTGCTTGAAGAATGGTTTTCAAAACCGGATGACCTAGGGAGAGAATGGTGGAACGAATTTGATAGAGAATTCGAAGAGAATAGATTTCGTCTATAATATAGAAAATGAAAACATATCTGTTAGATTCAACAATCGTAAGTAAAATAATAAAGCGAGACGATCAGAGTATAAAAAAAAGATTTCAACAAGCTCTTCGTAATAACTCTAAGATTCTCATATCCCCTATTGTATTTTATGAAGTTATGAGATTTTTCTACCATAAAAAAGCTGTCAAAGAAATCAATTTTCTACTTAAACTTGTTGATAAATTATATTGGATAGACACAAATTATAATACCTGGGATAAAGGTGCTAAAATCTGGGCTCAAGCCAGATCAATAGGCCGACCCACAGCAGATGAAAAATCTTTAGACGCAGACGTTCTGATCGCTGCTCAAGCCAAAGAACATAATGCTGTTGTTGTCACAAAAAATACTAAACATTTTACTTACCTTGGTGTCGAAAACGAACAATGGTAAAAAAGTTTCTTAGCAACAAAGACGAACTCCTTCCTTTTTCAGACTGAAAATAAGGCTATTGTCAGCGAAAGCATCATCTGGTAGAATACGCCCGTGGTTTATGGGCCAGTGAAAGGAATCATAGTGAACGTCACACAGATAAACACTTGCCAGGAGACGTAAAATGAAAAAAGTGATCATCGCGGCTATTATCAATCTTATCTTTGGTGTTGTCATCGGGGCAATCGGGGCCATCATGTTTTTTGTGCCCGAAATGTCACGAGGCATGCTGATGATCCAGGAAAACGAAATCATCGAGCAGATCGATGGCGCCCGCAATGCCTATTACTATCAAACGCCTGAGATCGCCGAATGGGCCCTGAATCATGTCATCCGTTCATTGAACGAACTCATCGAAGAACGCAGCATTGAAGAAAACGACAAACCCGCATGTTTTTTAATCGATCCTAAAGAGGAATTGTATTTTGCTCATGGCAGACTGGCCATCCTTTACAAAAACTCGGGTGACATGGAACAATACAGTGACCATATGACCCAGGCGATAGAAAGTTATCCGCATAAAAAAGAGGACCTGACGGCCGAGAAGGTGATAGAAAGAATTAACGCAATCGATCAAAATTTCAAAAAAAGAATAGCAACCGCAAAAGATCCCAATGCAACAGTCGGGGTTTTCGACGCTGAACTGTTGGAATTATTTCAAGAAGAAGAAAAATAATTCATCTTAATTTTTCCGTTTTTCATTTTGATTTAACTTAATCGCGGGCATGAAGTGGTCGATAGGAAGACAGTGGACTATATGGTGGCCGATATGTCAGGTGTCATAAAAACCGAAATATTACGCTTATTTTCGCGAGGTGAATAGATGAGTGGAGCAGCGAAGAAAACGACGAGCCGATGCAAATCATGCGGCAGGAGTACAAGGTCCCAAAAACCGACGGCGTCGTGGATCAAAAAAATAAACGCTCGGTATGAAAAAGCGGCAGAGAAACTCGGGCGACCGCCGGCCGTGCAGAACTGTACGAAGTGCAACCATCTTCTGTTCGAAGGAGAAAGAGGCTTCGCTGAGGAATACGTGGTGGTCTCGCCGAAGGGCGTCGAGAAAAGCAGCCGCAGGAAAAGAACCGCTGCAACGAAAACCCGATCAAAAACAAACGCCAGGGCAAAGGTTAAACCAAAAGCCAAAGCCAAGACGAAAACCAAAGCCGGCACACAGGCAAAGCGCCGCAGCTCGGCAAAAACCGGCGCCAGAGCAAAAGCGAAATCGGCAGGCACAAAGAACAAACGCCGGTCAAAAGTCACCGCAACCCGATAGTGATCCATCGCGCGCCGCTCGATGAATAATTCGTGTATGCTATTTAATTGCACAGACTGCCGTCTCGAATAGTGAGTCGTCAGATTTTATCAGCATGGGCTAAAGCCCATCCTACAATACTAACCGCACAGTGTCATCCCGAGCGCAGCACATTACCGCTGTCATCCCAGGCGGTCGCACTGCCGCTGTCATCCCGAGCGA
>CAZNET010000285.1:0-4327 GCA_964571885.1 uncultured Pirellulales bacterium | reverse complement strand
ATGATTGATACTGATTGATGCATATAACGCCGCTATCGCAGGTTCGACCAATACCGGTTTTATTTTAATTTTACTAAGGCTGCCAAGTTTTCCGTTTAAAGCTTTTCGATTAACTGCTGACAATAACACCATGTATTTATTTTCATCGAGACGTCTTTGCGAGCATATCTGAGGGATAATATTTTCGACTTCAAGTGGAAAATTATCTCTTAGTATCGGACTGTCCGCTTGAGTGATTCGAACAAGTTCGTTGGAATCCACTTCGATATTTCGGAAAAAGATATTTTCCTGGGGAATTGATACCGCTACGTCAGCGTTTTTGTCAAATTCCTTTTCGGTGAAAAGTGATTTTAATTCATTTTCAAGAAGATCGGTGCTGCGCCGAAGCTGGGCATTAAATACTTTTTCAATATGGTATTTTTCGTCATCACGGAGAAGCTGAACCGCGTGAATCTGAGTATTGCTTATATCTATCCCTATGGTTCTTTTGGTCATAATCTATAAAATCATTTTAATTTATTTATATTCTTTGTACCAGATTATTTCAACACTTTTACTTTGGCTGTTCCTTTTTAAGATCGCTTCGACGTAATATTCTTTATTTTCAAAAATGCCGGTTGCCCGCACTTTATAGAAATGCTCTTTTATATCGACCGTTATCTGATTTTTGATGTCCTGATAGAGCTTATCGGTTATTCCGGGAACGTCCTGAAGTTCTTTAACGTCGCTGAATTCACTGATCGATCGTCTTTCAATGATCATATCAGCCAGCACCGAATCCATATGTTCCGAGAGGCTCTGGATAACCGTTTTGGACGCATAATTGATGTTTATTTTTCCATCTCCGAAAACTGTGATATGGTCTGCAAGGCCAGTGTAAATTTCCGGGTTGATCCCCCTGACCTGCAACAGCTCGTCCGTTAATGATAGTTGCGTGTTAGGACATTTATAAGCAGTGGTTTTCTGTTGATAGAAGGCTGATTCGGCTCCGAGTTTTTCTTTGCGAATATAGTCAATGGTCGTTACGTCATCGTCGCTGTCGGTCCAGTCAATAATCGCCGGAACGATGCCGTATCCGGTCGAGAATTGAGGATTGTTTTTATTGAGTATATCGATAAGTCTCAAAAAGATTTGAATTCTTTTATTGTTTAGTCTTCCGTTTTTTTCTTTCAGCAGATTGACATTGATCTTGCTGCGTTCGGGTTTTATGGAAACGATGCACCTGCCTTGTTTTAGATTGAATGTTTTGTCTTTTACAAAAAGGTCGTTGTTGAATATTTTTGCCTGTTCATTATCTAAATGATTGATAGCAGCCATGGCAATATTGATTCCTGACAGGCAGCATTGTATCGCTTGCTGAGATCTTCTGAAACTATCAGCGTTTTTCACGTTGAGTTTTGACTTGGCGTGGAAGCCGAAAAGCAAGACTCCCAGCAGAGCCATGACCCCCAGAACCATTACTAATATAATACCTTTTTTTGGCTTTACTGCTTTGTTCATCATGATAAAGGCTTTGCTTTGGTTTTTATTTGTGATTTATTTTTATGCGTTATCACATTACATTTCGTTTCAAATTTACGTATTTGACCATGATTATTTTTGATGTCAAATATAATATGAACACTTGAAGGAGGTGTCTTTTTGTCGGTATAATTCCATGTATCAACCCAGTCAGTGCCGTCGTAATACCGGATATCCATAGCTTCAATGGCATCGGCCACTTTTAACCAGTCATTGTGATTCGGCACGAAGCCTTTGGAAGGGTGAAACGGTTTTTGGTTTATGAAAAGTGTCCCCGTCGTATGATCATATTTATAAGCTGATTCGAAGATTCCCGGCAAATCGGCATCCAGCGATTTCGTTGTAATAAATTTTAGGACGATTCCTTTTCGGTCGTCGTCGTTGCCGTAAAAAAAATTGATGGGTTCACTTAATACGGCCTTCGTGGCATCAGCGTTATCCTGTTGCGTCTTAAATTGTTCGTTTCTGTCATAATAACAGCATCGAATTTGCTCAGATATCAGTGTAAGGGTCTTCTGCATGTTTTGATAAAGCTTTGCTCCTTTGTTACATTTCTTTGCCGATCTGCAAAGAGCGGCAAAACTGCCGTAAACCATCGTAACGATCAAAGCGATGATCGCGACGGTCAGCATAAGCTCGATAAGCGTAAAGCCCTGATATCTATTGTTGTTCTTTGTTGTCATTTTGGTTAAAAACATGTGTGGTTATTCGAATTATTTTGTCTGAAATACCCTGTTTATATTCCACTTGAGCTGTAACGGATTTAATGCGTTCAATGCCGAATTCCCTGAATTCAGGCAATGAAGCGTCTTCAATTCTGGTCGTCCAGTGAAATTTTGTTCCCAGTCTTTCTTCGATTCCGCTTTGCTGTGTTTTTTGCAGTTGATCGGTTGAAGTTAATTCGAAGAGCTTTTCATTGGCGATAAATGCCGCGTGAGAGGAAAGTTGAGCATGGTTATGCATATTGATATTAATTAACTGCAGACGACTCAACGCCAGTAGAGAAATACCTAAAACGGCCAGAGTAATCAGAACCTCCACGAACGTAAAGGCTTTCGAAAAGGCAGCTTGGCGTGATATATTACGTGTTTTAGAATTCATCAAGATTCCAGCTCTCAATATCCGCATTATAGCCTGTGCCGCCGGCTTCGCCGTCTTTTCCCAAAGAGATCAGATCATAATCCCTGTTTTCCAGTCCGGGCGACAAGTAAATGTAACTGTTCCCCCACGGATCTTTGGGGACCTTTTCAAGATAGCCTTCACTGTCATAGCCCTTGATACCCGGATTAACAACTAATGCCTGCAGGCCTTCGGAAGTCGTTGGGAATCTTCCGGTATCTGTCTTGAACAGAGATAAAGCCTGTTGGATAGTTTTCATATCTACCATTGCTTTAGTCCTTCGGGCTTTTTCGGGCTTGCTCAGGATCTTTGGCATAATCATGGTTGCGAGAATGCCGAGAATGACGACAACAATCATCAGTTCAATTAACGTAAAGCCTTTTTGGTTCCACCCGGTTTTAGTTATAGATTTCAGATAATGATTTTTCATGTTGCGATGTCCTTAAATACCCTGGTTGATCTCAAAAATAGGCAGCAGTATCGCGGTGACAATAAATCCGACTACAACACCCATGATCAATAAAATACAGGGTTCAATAAGTGTGGTCAGTGTTTTCGTAGTTGTTTCGACGTCTCTTTCATATATTTCAGCGATATCGATCAGCGCTGGTTCGATATTGCCGCTGGACTGTCCTGTCGAGACGATATGAAAGACGATAGGCGAAAAGATTTTTGATCGTTTAATCGATTCGGCAAGGTTATCGCCTCTACTGATGTGATTTTTGATTTGTCCGACGGTTTTGGATACAAAACTGTTTTGTACTACTCCTTTGACAATATCCAGCGATTCAAGAATCCCCAGGCCGCTTGTAAGGAGCATCGCAAGGGTTCGCGAGAAGCGGGCAGTTTCTGCTTTTAAGGTCAGTTTTCCAAAAAAGGGCAATCTAAGCTTGTATTTATCCCACAACAATCTGGATTCGCTATTTTTAAGCCAGACTCTGATTGCCGCAATAACAAGAAAGACTAAGACCAGAAGAGCGGTAAAATAAGATTTGATAAAATTGCTGATATTGATCAGAATTCGTGTCGGCAAAGGCAGTTCGCGTTCCATTTCAAAAAGTATTTCGGTAATGCTTGGAACCACATATGATAAAAGGAAAATTACAACACATAGGGAAACGATGGTCATTAATAACGGATAAGCCATGGCGGACTTGATCTTTCCGGATAGTTCGGTGCGTTTTTCGAGCATATCCGCCAGTTTTGAAAGTACATGTTCTAGCGTGCCGCCCGCTTCGCCGGCCCAGACCATTTTAATATATACATTTGAAAAGATATTTTGATATTCCTGCATTGCGCCAGCCAGGCTGCTGCCTTGGTTGACCCTGGTTTTTATGGTGTCCATGATTTTACCAAAAGGTTGGTCGTGATGCTGTTCGCTTAATGCCGTTAATGCGGAGATCAGAGGCATGCCTGCCTTGAGCAGTGTTGACAATTGCCGAGTGACCTTGGCGACATCGGAAGATCGGATTTTTGTGGTTAATGAACGATGGTCCGTCTGGTCAGCGTTTTCCGATTTAAATATTTTCGTGAAAACTTTTAGTGTCTTTTCAGACAAAATATCATTTTCAAAAATTGCCATAAATTATTATTCCGTATACTCGTCTTGTGTTACCCGATATACCTCCTCGAGCGTTGTTTCACCGTTGATCGCTTTTCGTATGCCGTCATAACGCAGCGTTGTCAT
>CAZNET010000284.1:0-4336 GCA_964571885.1 uncultured Pirellulales bacterium | reverse complement strand
GGGTTTATATTTTGGACAGGTTAAAATGGATGTAAAAATTAAAACAGCGATTATCAGTGTCTCCAATAAAGAAAATGTTGAAAAATTTGCCAAAGCGCTCAGCGCCATGTCCGTCAGGATCATCAGTACCGGCGGAACCGCCAAAGCCCTCGAACAGGCCGGCGTTGAAGTCGTCTCAGTTGAATCGGTGACAGGCTTTCCTGAAATGATGGACGGCAGAGTCAAAACCCTTCATCCCAGAATTCACGGTGCGCTGCTGGGCATCCGTGACAAGAAAGACCACGCCGAATCCATGACCCGCCATAATATTCTTCCTATCGACCTGGTGTGCGTGAACCTCTATCCGTTCGAACAGACGATCGCCGATCCGGATTGTGCCTACGAGGACGCCATCGAGAATATCGACATCGGCGGCCCCAGCATGCTGCGCTCCGCGGCCAAAAATCACCAGTATGTCACCGTCGTGACCTCGCCCGATCAGTACGACAGGGTGATCGAGCAGATGAAAGCCAATAACGGCGCGATCGATCAGCGGTTAAGAACCGAAATGGCCCGCAAGGCCTTCGATCTGACCGCTTCTTACGATGCCGCGATCTCCAAATATCTCAACCGCCGCGACAATATCGAATTCCCTGACAAGGTCAGCGTCTCGCTCTTAAAGCAGCACGAATTGCGTTACGGCGAGAATCCTCATCAGGCCGCGGCATATTACAAACTGCCGCTGATTGCCGAAACCTCGGTCAGCACCGCACAGATACTCGAAGGCGGCAAGGAGATCAGCTTCAACAACCTGCTCGATACCAATGCCGCGTTCGAGCTGGTCAAGGAATTCGACGAACCTGCCGCGGTCGTCGTCAAGCACCTCAACCCCTGCGGCTGCGCCATTGACAGTGACATCAACGAAGCCTACCGCAAGGCCTACGAAGGCGACGTCGTCAGCGCATTCGGCGGCATCATCGCGCTCAACCGTCCGGTCGATGAGGAACTGGCCCAGACGATCATGGAATCCTACAGCCGGTTCGGCAAGGCCCGCGGCGCCGGCGGCTTCTTCGCCGAGGTCATCATCGCCCCGCAGTTCAGCCTTGAAGCCATCGACATCATCCGTACCTTAAAGGCCTGGGGCAGCCGGGTCAGACTCCTGCAGACGCCCCCGATTGACAAGACCGGGATCGATAAGAAAGAATACGACGTCCGCTGTGTGGTCGGCGGCCTGCTGTTGCAGCAAAGGGATACCGTCTCCTGGGAGCCGAACCAGTTGACCTATCCGACGAAACAGAAACCGACCGACGAACAGATGGAGGACCTGCGAATCGCCTGGATCGCCGCCAAGCACACCAAGAGCAACACCATCGTGTTGGTCAAGAACAAAAAGGTCGTCGGCGTCGGTGCCGGCCAGATGAACCGCGTCGAGTCCGGCCTGATCGCCTTCAAACACGCCGGAGACGAGTCGGCCGGTGCGGTACTCGCCTCGGACGCCTTTTTCCCGTTCCCCGACAACGTCGAAAACGCCGCCAAGGCCGGCATCAAGGCCGTCGTCCAGCCCGGCGGTTCGAAAAAAGACGATGAGGTCATCGCCGCCGCAGACCAACACAACATCGCCATGGTCTTCACCGGAAAAAGACACTTCAAACACTAACCCGCCGCTGGTCCCTCGCCGCCCGAAAAGTAAAGAGCCACATAGGGCACACGTGTACCGAGATCGTTTATCGGGAGAGACCACAGAGTATAAGCAACGGTAGGGTGGGGCTCGTCCCACCGGTTCCTTTTAAACAAACCACAGATGGGCACGGATTTGGCCGTCAGCGGTCCCTCGCCGCTGGTCGCCCGTATATCATTGCGAGACCTTCAATGCCGCGACAATCTGATGTCTGTCATTCTGGGCATGTTTGATGAACCTGCTTTAATAAAAAATTTCTTATTCCCAAATCTCGATCATCGGTAAGCTCTATTCGATCGCCGATATGCCTCATTTGATCATTGATAAGGAGCGTTTGATCTTTGCCTCATCGAATTTGATAACTTTGTTTAAGGATTTTCCTTCGTTTGTCGATTTTTCTTTTAACATTTGTCTGTCCTCTAATCTGGTTAATAATTGTTTGGTTCAAAAATATTTTTATCGACCAGATGGAGGACTTTCCCCGCTTTCGCGAGGACAAGTTTTATACGTCCAATAACTTTGTGCGAAAAATACCTTACGTTATCCTATAAATATGCGCGTTTAAGAATTATCTCTCCCTAGAAAAAAGTCGAGCATAAAAACCGGATATGAGCAACCAAATGGCACACTCTTTTTATTCACTTTAATCGTTCTTCTTCGGCGTCGGAATTGTCAGAATCAAGGCCGTTCCCGACAGCACCAGCATCGCTACGATCTGCAAACCGAGCCGGGGAAAATCAATTATCCATTCTCCTGCAAATGTTTTATTTTCAATCCTCTCCGGCGGCAGTACAATCAACGCGTAAGTCCATGTTCTGTATTTAATCGCAGAATTGTGTCTAAATCTCCAAACACACGTCCAGGGCGGTACTAACAGCATCACTACCAGGAGGAGAGCAGTTACAACAACGACGACTTTCCTTTTGCCAGGCATTTTATTGATTCCTCCAATTGACGGTTATTTTTGTTTTCTTAAGGCCACTAAGCCAAGGGATAAAAGCAAAAACGTCGAAGGCTCAGGAACAAGGATAATTTTAGCATCTTGGGAATGAATGTAAAAATTAGCATCTATTAATGTCCCATTCAATAAAGTCCCCTTCAAATTTCCAAATGAAGCATCTATTTCACCATAAGCATAATTAAAATCTGTACCGTAAACAGTAATTGTAGATGTGGAATACTTATCACAGTCCAATTCCCCAATTAAACCGCCTTTTATTTCAACTTCACTGTTACCATAAGCAAATACGCCTCCAACGGAACCGCCGGAAATACTTATCCAAGAAGAAGAATCAGCGGTTATTCTTAATAGTGAGCCTCCGCGCACATAACTTTCACCGCCTTGTGTCCTCAAGTCTGTAGTGGATCCTCCAAATATTTCAACTTTTGCATTGCCGGAATCTACGGAATTAACACCGATTTTATCGATCCATCCGTCGTATATTTTAACCGTACTGTAATTTCGAGCGCCGAGCATCTGATTTACTGTACCATCATAAAAGTTAATAAAACTTTGATTGTGAGCATATAATTCATCAAACGATCCACCTGTAAAGACATTTACTGTGGTAGGATCACCCTCAGAACTATTATAAATATGTCCAACATTACCACTATAGTTTGAATTTACATCGTGAACACCCCCATCGTTATAAATAACATCTGCTCTAACATTAGACACAAAAAAACACAAAATCGTTGCCCAGGTAATTGTTTGTAGATATTTCATCAGAATCTCCTTCTACATAATAGAATTGAATTTTTGGCTGAGATACCCTTATCTCATATCTTCCTTAATTGCCGGCGGCCAATTCGCAAATCCTGACAGGATTATACCACAATCTCCCATAATATCAAGGATTATTTTACAAAAAAATCTCAATGAATTGCTAAATCTTCGCGAACTTCTGTACTGCAATCATTTAACACGTTGTTTTTCTGCGCGTTTTTTAAACCTGTAACCTGCAACCGCTTTACACACAGGCAGTGACAACGATGATCTACCGCCGCCAACTTTCAAGTTTTAAGCGTTTAAATCAATTGAATTTCGGTGATTAGAATTTGTTTAAGATTTAGAAATTAGAGCTTAGAAATTTGGCTCCGGCTACGCCGCGCTGTGTTCTTCATAGGTGGTTAGTATGTAACTTGAAAACGGTGGGCGTCACTTTGATGGTGACATAAGGAACCGGTGGGGCGAGCCCCACCCTAATTTGATTATGCACTATACGCTTGGCGCTCTACGTTGGAGCGAAGCATAAACTTATCCCTGCAAGCAGTAAGCAGGAATCCCGACGCCGTTTGTCAGGGCTAATTTCGAGTGACAAGCGAAGAGTGACGATTAACGATTTATTGCAGCCCCTGATCTTTTTTGATGACTTTCTGCTTTTGGGTTTCCTTAAAGTCGGCCATTTTTTCTGCCAGTTTATCGTCGCTTAAAGCGATGATCTGAACCGCCAGGACCGCTGCGTTTTTTGCGCCTGCTTTTCCAATGGCTACCGTTGCGACCGGTACGCCGGGCGGCATCTGGACGGTGCTCAAAAGGGCGTCGAGCCCGCCAGGTCCTTCCTTGGCCGCCATCGGAACGCCGATGATCGGCAGGGTGGTCTGGGCGGCCAGTGCCCCGGCCAGGTGAGCCGCCATGCCCGCCGCGGCAATAAGGACCTTCAGGCCGTTATCTTT
>CAZNET010000283.1:3565-4338 GCA_964571885.1 uncultured Pirellulales bacterium | reverse complement strand
GCAGACTTATATGGGCAGTTTTTATATAAATGATTTTAACCTCTTCGGAAGAACCTATAAGGTCAATGTCCAGGGCCAAAGTGAATTTCGAAACGTAAGCGAGGATATCGGCAACCTTCAGGTCCGAAACGAAATGGGTAAGATGGTGCCGTTCAATACCTTCGCCACGATCAGAAACACGGCCGGCCCTCAAACGGTCTATCATTATAACCTGTACCCGGCAACTACGATTAGCGGTTCGGCAAATCCCGGTTACAGCACCGGTCAGGCGATGAAGGAAATGGAAAATCAGCTCCGCTCAACCATGCCTTCGACGATGGATTTTGAATGGTCGGGCGTCAGCTATCAGCAGATCCAGGCCGGCAATAAGGCCCCGATCATCTTCATGCTGGCATCGGTGTTTGCGTTTCTGTTTCTGGCGGCTCAATACGAAAGCTGGTCGGTCCCCATCGCCATCTTGTTGTCCGTGCCGTTTGCCCTCTTCGGTGCGGTTCTACTCACCGTCCTCCGCGGCTTTGACAACAACATCTATACCCAGATCGGATTCGTTCTGCTGATTGGCCTGGTCGCCAAGACCGCGATTCTGCTGGTCGAATTCGCTAAGCTGCATCATGATGCGGGTGATCCGATTATTGAGTCGGCCCTGGTCGCGGCCAGACTCAGGTTCAGACCGATCCTGATGACCGCGCTGTCGTTCGTACTTGGTGTCGTCCCGCTGGTCATCGCCACCGGTGCCGGCGCCGCCGCCCGGCAGGCGATGGGCACCGCGGTAT
>CAZNET010000283.1:0-3555 GCA_964571885.1 uncultured Pirellulales bacterium | reverse complement strand
ATTCGGCGGGATGCTCATCGCGACCATTTTCGGCGTGTTCATGATACCGGCCTTTTACGTCTTCGTCCAGAAATCCGCTGATAAGGTCAACAGCCTCTTCAAAAAGAAAACAGAATAAAATATCGACGAATGCAACTTCACTATTGTAATAAACGGCACGCAGTCATATCATAAGAACGATTTCTGATAAGCTGATAAGGATGCATTCATGGAAGAATTTCTTTACGAGTTGAGTATCGTTCTTGTTGGTGCGGCGGTGCTGTCGTTCATCGCGGTGCTGCTGAAACAGCCAATCATCATCGCCTATATTGTATGCGGCGTTGTCATCGGCCCGTGGGGACTGGGCTGGATCAAAAACGCCGAATTCATTGACGCGGCTTCCCAGATCGGTGTGACACTATTGCTGTTTCTCGCGGGCCTTTGCCTGCATCCTCAAAAGCTCATCAGCCTGTTCAAAAAAACCTCAATGCCGACCCTGGTGAACTGCGTTGTTTCGTTCGTGCTGGCATTCGATATTGCCCTTCTCTTTCGTTTCGGCATTAAAGACAGCGTCTTCATCGGCCTGGCCTTGATGTTCTCCAGCACCATCCTGACCATCAAACTGCTGCCCACGAATACCCTTCATCAGCAAAGGATGGGCGGCGTCTGCATCAGCGTCCTGATCCTACAGGACATCCTGGCCGTGATGGTGCTGGCGCTGGTCCGGTTTCTCGATTCACTGAATGGCTCGCCGCTGATCTTTTCGCTGCTGGTCGTCCGCCTGATCGCCTTTGTCGCTGTGCTGTTTTTATTCGAGCAGTTCGTTCTAAGGAAAATCATGCACAAAGTCGAGCGGTTGCAGGAAATTCTGTTCATCCTGTCTCTGGCGTGGTGTTTCGGCATCGCCGCGGTCTCGAACCGCATCGGTCTGTTTTTCGAAACCGGCGCGTTCTTCGCCGGCGTCGCGATCGCCCGTCACCCGATATCGCTGTTCATCTCAGAAAAGCTCAAACCGTTGCGTGACTTCTTTTTAGTTCTGTTCTTTTTCACACTTGGAGCCAGGCTCAATATTGTCGAGATGAAAGAGATCTTCCGGCTTGCCCTGTTCATGGCCGCGATGTTTTTAATTATCAAGCCTTGGCTGTTCAAAAAAACATTTATCCTTATTGGCGAAAAGCCCGATTTCTCGAATCAGATCGGTTTTCGCCTGGGACAACTCAGCGAATTTTCCCTGCTGATCGCGACCATGGCCTATATGACCGGCCAGATCACCAGCAAAGCCTCGCAACTCATCCAGCTTGTCACTATTCTCACCTTCGTCGTCTCCAGTTACGTCGTCGTCCTGAAATTCCCAACCCCCATCGGCATCTCAAAACTGCTTAAAAGAGATTAAAATAATACAATAGAGAAAAGACTACTTTGGATTTTTACTAAAGACCAAAGAGAAAATAAAACATTGTATTTTCTACAAAAATATATTTAATCATAATAAAGATTATCGTTTGGGGTGCTGTTTATGAAGATCGTGATCGCAACGGATTCGTTTAAGTCGGCTTTGTCTGCCAAGGATGTCTGTGAGATTATCGCGGACGTGATACGACAGCGTGTGCCTGAGGCTGAGGTAATTGTTAGGCCGATGGCGGACGGCGGTGAGGGGACGGCGGATGCTTTGATCGGGGCGGCGGACGGGCGGTGGATCGAGCGGGTTGTCACCGGGCCGTTGCCGCAGATGCGGGTCGAGGCGGGGTTCGGCTGGTTCGACAAAGACAAGACCGCTGTGGTCGAGATGGCCAAGGCCAGCGGGATACAGCTTTTGACGGACGAACAGTTGAACCCGATGAAGACCACGACCTACGGGACAGGCGAGCTTATCAGAGAAGCCATCGACTACGGAGCCGAGCGGATATTTCTGTCGATCGGCGGAAGCGCAACGGTCGATTTCGGCACCGGCGCGGCCGCGGCGCTGGGCTGGCGGTTTGTCGACAAAGATGGTAACTCGGTCGGCTTGGGCGGCGCGGGATTAAAAAACATCACTCAGATAATAAAACCTGACAATTTTAATAGACCGCCGGTCTTGGTTCTGTGCGATGCCCACAACGTGCTCTACGGCCCCCAGGGAGCGGCGATCACTTACGCACCTCAAAAAGGAGCAACGCCCGAGATGGTGACAATACTCGAAGACGGCATAATCCATTTGTCGGAAGTGATAGCAAAAACATTAAATAAAGATGTCGCCGACCTGCCCGGCGCAGGAGCCGCGGGCGGGCTTGGCGCAGGAGCCGCTGCCTTTTTCGACGCAGAATTGGTATCCGGTATCGCAAAGATCATGGAATATACCAAACTCTACGAATCACTGGAGAATGCCGACTGGATCGTCACCGGCGAAGGCTCGTTCGACGAGCAGTCATTTTACGGCAAGGTCATTTCCGGCATCGTCAAGGCGGCCAGGGCAAAAAATGTCAGGATCGCCGTCATTGCAGGCCAGGTGACACTGACGCGCGACCAATATAAACAAAAAGGCATCGAAGCGGCCTTTGCTTGCAAAGACGACGAAATGAGTCTCGACGACGCGATAAAGAACACAGAAACACTATTAAAAAAAGCCGTGAATCAATTCGTAGATATGTGTATAATAAAAAAATAAAAAACTATTCAGAAGGGTCGGTAAATGAGACGAATTTTTTTAACACTGATAATTTTGATTATTGTTTCACCTACCGTAGCCGATGAAAATCAAAAAACAAACCGCTGGCCGGTGGAGAAGGGCCGGAGGTGGTATGCCGGGCAGCGGTGGATGGTGGGGTGTAATTTTCTTCCGAGTACGGCGATCAACCAGGTCGAAATGTTCCAGCCGGGCACGTACGACCCGCAAACCATCAGGCGCGAACTTGGCTGGGCCAGAAATCTTGGATTCAGTACGCTGCGGGTTTACCTGCACGATATTCTGTGGAAAGAAGAGGTTCGTGAAGGCTTTTTGGAAAATTTTGATGACTTTCTCGAAATGTGTGAGTCCCTGGACATACGCTGCATCATTGTCTTTTTCGACGACTGTCACTGGGACCACGATATCAGACTCGGCAAGCAGCAGCGGCGCATGACCGGTATACATAACAGCGGCTGGTTCAAAAGCCCGGGCAGAGACCTGCTGAAGGCTTATCACGAAAAGACGATCAGCGAAGAAGACAAGCGCAGGCTCAAAAATTATGTTCAGGATATCCTTAAACGTTACAATGGTGACAAACGCATCGTTATGTGGGATATCTATAACGAGCCGAGATTTCTGCATACACGTTCTCTGCTCGAAGACGCCTGGGCCTGGGCCAGAGAGGTCAATCCTTCGCAGCCGCTGACCGGTTGTATTTATGGTTCCAACAGAATGTATTACACGACACAAGGTGACAATTCCGATATCATTTCCTATCACTGCTACAATTCGGATAATCAACAGGAGCGGATCGATTTTCTCAGGAAAAAATATCCCGGCAGGCCGATCATCTGCACCGAATATATGGCGCGGCCGGCCAGTACGTTTCAAAAAGACCTGCCCGTGCTGAAGAAAAACAAAGTCGGGGCGAT
>CAZNET010000282.1:0-4339 GCA_964571885.1 uncultured Pirellulales bacterium | reverse complement strand
CGGTATTTGGGCAATGTATCTGGTAATCTATCTTATAAAACCGTATCTGAACATTATCAACAGCATAGACAATATTGAACCAGCCCTGGCACAGGCACAGGAACATTACCAGAGTATTTTTAGTCCGCTCGGCTTCATCGGCCTGATGATCGGAATCATCTCGATCGGCACCTCATCAGGCACAAAACTTACTATGAATCAGATGCAAAAGCAAATAGACGATGAAATGC
The DNA here is from genome assembly GCA_964571885.1 of uncultured Pirellulales bacterium. Classification (GTDB taxonomy): domain Bacteria; phylum Planctomycetota; class Phycisphaerae; order Sedimentisphaerales; family Anaerobacaceae; genus CAZNET01. Next base: position 4,109 of record CAZNET010000282.1, on the reverse strand, counting down.
TGGAAGAGAAATTCGGAAGTTGATTTAAATAAAAAAAGAGAGGCGTTAGTCGCTCTTTATTTAATTGTGGACTCTGTGTCCGGTCCATTTATCTGACCAAGATGTCCGACACGCCTCTTTATATAACTAAATATAACAAAAATCTTTTGTCAATGCAAGAAGAAAATCACTTTATTATAGATTTATCTTGTCGCATACAAACACAGAGGAACCTATGTTCTGAAAAAAAGGCATATTATGAAACAAAGAAATTTTTTCGCAGAAACCATCTTCAATTCGTATTTCGGTATATTTGAAAAGCGATACGATAAAAATTGACGTAATTAAGCAGGTGTTGTTTGATTTTAAAACGTATCAACAATACAGGCACGTTAAAATCGAAGGGCTCAGGATTTCAGTGTTAGACGAATTAAAAAAGGCTCGGAAAACCGAGCCTTTTGTTTTTATGTTTAAGAGAGATTGGTTGATTATTTCTTTCTTGTTCTGATCAGCACCAAAGCACCCAGCCCCAGTAAAGCCACGGTCGCCGGTTCGGGTATTGGATGCTGACAAACATTGAAACCGAACGAACCGGTTGTCGGGATATTAATATCCACCTGAAGGGTAACGGTATCGCCATCAGGTACCGCTAAGGGTTCTGCAAATGTAATTGTTTTTAAGTCTGCCGAGAAGCTAATATCGGTAAATCGTGTGCTTCCCTCGGTTCCGGGAACAAATGTCGCAACTCCGACGGGATCGAGCACCAATTGATAAGCGGTCCATGTGACACCGGTAACATTCTCAACCGTTTTGATGAGTGTAAAATTCGGATCAGATGATGTCATACCAGACATTTCTACTTCATCCGGTCCCATTTCAGATAATCTTTCGCCGAGTTCCAGCTTATAGCTGGCTGCGGGGTCGAGTGTACCTACCGTACCATTGCCGTTGTGAATGTAACCTTGTTCGACACCCTGATTGTTAAAGGCCCTGAAATACCAATTGTGGATTTGAGCGTCAGGGTCATCAGGGAAATAACAATCGAAATCAGTAAAACCGGCTTGTGCAACGGTAGATAAAACGACCGCTGCAATCAGAACTGCCATTAACTTCTTCATCAACCATCTCCTTTTCTTCTACTGAGTTTTCTACCTTTATTCACTTTGCCTATTGACAGGCCACCCTACCTACCTTTAGACAATTACAATATTATAGTAACGTCTGATAAAAGTCAAGAGATTTTGCCGAAATTATACGGTATTTTTTATTATTTCTATAAGTATTTATTTTACAAAAACATATCGCTTAAAAAAATTCCTTGTATTTCGAATATTCATAATTTCAAATCTCATAAAAGCAGCGACGTAATATTTTTTTTCAATTTTTTCTATTTTTTTGCGTATAAAAGCCTGTCATTACCAAGATGGTCCTTTTCAATGTTGATTTCTTTGAAACAGGCAGTTTTGGTCAAGATTTCCGAGACTTCTTTTGCCTGCTGTGATCCGATCTCCAGAATGGCAGCTGCCTCGTTTTTTAGATGTTTATCAATCTGTCTTGCCAGTTTTTTATAGCAATCCAGGCCATCTTCGCCGCCGGATAAAGCATGTTTCGGTTCATGTTTTTTGACATTTTCGGGTAGATTTTCATATTCCGATCGGCTGACATACGGCGGATTGCAGGTAATGAGATCAAATTTTGTCTCATCGAGATGTTTAATAATCGGCTCAAACAGATCGCCCCGCAACAGTTGAATTTTTTTGCCAAGGTTGTATTTTTCGACATTTCCTGCCGCTACGGTGAGGGCTTTGTCGCAAATATCGGTGGCGATGACTTTGACCTTGTCCACATTTTTCGCGACAGCGACAGCTACGCAACCGGAACCGGTACACAAATCGCAAACGTCATTTTTACCCCCGCGTTTTCGTAAAAACTCAATTGCCCTTTCGACCAGCAGTTCGGTTTCCGGGCGCGGGATGAGACAATTTTTATTGACGTCCAGGGTAAGCGAATAAAATTCTGTTTTTCCCACGAGATACTGGATCGGCTCATGATCTGCCGCGCGTTTGACAAGTTTACGCAGTTTATCGAGTTTGGGCCTTTCGACCATTTTCTCGAAATCGGTATAAAGTTGGATACGCTGCAGGCCCAGTACGTGACTTAGCAACAATTCGGCGCTTAATCTCGGGGAGTCGATCTGCTTTTGTTGAAAGTAGCCGACCATCCAGTTCAACAATTTTTGTATGGTCCAGATTTCCATCAATGGATTATAGTCAATACCAAAGGTATTGGAAAATCTAAATCCGAATTTCTAAACACTAAACAAATTCTAAATACCGAAATTCGAATTTTATAAAACTGCAGGAAGGTTCTTATTAATCAAGGGACATTAACTGCGTTCGGGATGACCGTTGTTGAGGTCAAATTGGGTTTGAATTGGGTTTGTTTTTACACCCCTAACCACCTCAAACTCGTCGTATTCTTCTGTTCTTAAAGAGCTTATGTTAAATTGCCTATTTTGATATTGGCTTCGTTTTTTCAAATAAGCCACCTATGAAGAGCACAGAGGACAAAGAGATTTTAAAAACAGGAGGCAGGAAACTGGAGACAGGAGAGCAGAAGGGAAAAAGCGTGCAGCGGTTAGCGTATGGCGTCCGCTGACCAGATCGTAGAAGCGGGCACGCAGGTAATACCGGCCCATATCGCTGTCGAGCCATTCGCCGGTATACAGCAGCTTCGTCTCGGGCGTGACCGGATTGATCAGATTACCGTACGCATCAAAGTCGTAAACCTGATTGACAACCAGCGTGCCGTTATAGAGAAGATGATCTCAGCTTAATAAATTACAAAAATAAAGACATGACCCCTTTTAAATTTCTTTTAAATTTCGGTTTGAGGAGAAAAAAAAGAAATTTTCAAAAATTCAGGCAAAAAAACCGTAACAAAATCCGTGCTTCATGGACTTTATACATAGAAATTTACAATAATGCGGTTTATTTGAAAATTTAAGGTCATTTTATTATTTGGACAGGAGATTCCCATGACAAAAGTTATGTTGACAATCAGTCTGGCGGCGGTGGTTTGCTTTTTTAACACATGTTTCGCACGCTATTCCGGCGGAAACGGTACATCTGACGATCCGTACCTGATCGGCACGCCGGAGGATTTGAATGATATTCACAACTATCCGGAAGACTACAACAAATGCTTTCTGATGATAAACGACATCAACATGGCCGGGTACAACTACACCACCGCCGTGATTGCCCCGGATACGAATAATTCAAACTATAGTTTTGATAGTACTGCTTTTACTGGCATTTTCGATGGTAATGATCGTATCATTACAAATCTTGATATAAATGATCTCGGTGCGGGAAATGAGTATCTTGGTCTTTTTGGATATATTAATAATCCCAATGCTGAAATCAAAAACCTGGGATTGGAAAATATCACAATCAACGGTAGCGATGACTCTGATTATCTCGGCGGCCTGTGCGGAGAGAACCTCGATGGTACGATCAGTAACTGCTATTCGACAGGTTCGGTGACCGGCGGCGATGATTCTCATTTTCTCGGCGGCCTGTGCGGGTCCAACTACTATGGTACGATCAGCAACTGCTATGCTGCCGGTTCGGTGACTGGCGGAGCAAATTCTCGTTATCTCGGCGGCCTGTGCGGATACAACCGCGAAGGTACGATCAGCAACTGCACAGCTAGCGGTCCGGTGACTGGCGGAGACGGTTCTGATTGTCTCGGCGGCCTGTGCGGAGATAATAGCTATGGTGCGATCAGCAACTGCTACGCAACCGGTTCGGTGACAGGTGACGTTCGTTCTGGTCTTCTCGGCGGCCTGTGCGGAGATAATGGCTATGGTACGATCAGTAACTGCTACGCAACCGGATCGGTGACTGGCGGGGATAATTCTGATTTTCTCGGCGGCCTGTGCGGGCACAACTACTACTATGGAACGATCATCAACTGCTACGCGACCGGTTCAGTAACCGGCGGAAACTATTCTGATTCTCTCGGCGGCCTGTGCGGATACAATTATAAAGGTATAATCAGCAACTGCTATGCGGTTGGTGACGTAAACGGCATGACTAACGTTGGCGGCTTCTGTGGATATCAGT
>CAZNET010000281.1:0-4364 GCA_964571885.1 uncultured Pirellulales bacterium | reverse complement strand
AACTGTCTCGGTGACAATTCTTCATCGATATAAGCATTCAGCAATTCTTCAATCTCTATGTCGTATTTCATGATAAAATGTCCTCCAGAATATTTCTTAAATTACTTCTGGCACGACTTAATCGGCTTTTTACCGTTCCCAGTTTCAGATCAAGAACATCTGTAATTTGTTCGTAATTCATACCTTCAATATCTCTAAGGACAATGACCGCCCGTTGCTGGTCATCGAGTTTCAATAAAGCCCGGTAAATAAGGGCGAGCATTTCTTTTTTCGCGGCGATCACACCGGGATCCAGTTCGTCTGCCTGCAGCAGATTTTTCAGCGTCGGCCGGGTGTCCGAATTGTCGCTGAATTCCTGATCCAGCGAAACAAGACCGAGCTTAACACTACGCTTGCAATGGTTGATCGTCAGGTTCATGGCGATCCGGAACGCCCACGTATAAAAGCTGCTCTGTCCTTTAAAGCTATTTATGTTTTCAATGATTTTGACAAATGTTTCCTGTGTCAGTTCCGCGGCATCATCGGGATTTTGACACATTTTATAAATCACATTGTAAATCCTGTTCTGATACTTGAGTATCAGATGCTCCATCGCGGCCGAATCGCCGTGACGGCACTGTTCGACAAGAAACGACTCGTCAATGTTTATCTTGGCCGGCTCTGCCACGCCTGCTCCTTATTTTGACCAGAAACAATAAAAAAAGTTCCATATTATGTAAAATTTTGAAATTTAAGGCCTTATATCATCTCAGATTTGCCCCAACAGGTCAATTATTTTTGCAAAATCAGATTTGAATGCATGAACGAAAGACCTGAAAAAGTCAGGTCCTATAATCCTGCGAAGTTAAAAAGGCCTTAATAACGGCTTTAATTTATTGGCTGGTTACTAAGGCCAGATACCATCCTGAAGCCAGTTCTCAGTGATTATATTCAGGTCTTTTTCATCAACGATACCGTCCTCGAACAGATCCGCTGTCAGATTGGTTGTATCATTCCATTCATGGGCAAGTTTGCTGTAATCGACAAAGTCAACAATGCAGTCGCCGCTGATATCGCCTTGCGGGATCAGCTCAGGCAGGCAGGCCGGTTCGTATACATCAATATCATCAAGATAGATTTGAACTAAAGCAGCACCGCCGATTCCCGAATTTCTATCCCCAATACCGATCGTGATATTGGTGACATTGGTCATATCCAGACCGGTAAAATCTGTAAGATCGATTCGCCAAAGCTGCCACTGTTCATCGGTAAGATCGTTACTGTCAGGATAATACACAATAGGTGCGTTTACATCGTCTTCGAGCATCACATATAACGGATCGGTTACCGGATTCGAGGCGGTGCCATAGAACCACAGGTAAAGCGCCTTGACACCCAAGCCGGTTTCATCAGAAAAATCGGAATGCTCGACAGGAATTGCTCGGTCCGTTTCAGAATAACCCCCTGAACCGTTAAAACAGTACATTAAAAGAGACTGTCCATTTCTTGCCGGTATTCCAAAATTAAGGTAAATAAATGAGCCCGAATCATTATCCGGATGAGTCTGATCAGACCACGTCGATTTCAGTGCGGTCTCGTCAGGATATTCTTCAAAATCTTCTAATTGAGTAAACGAGTAGGGAGGCATCGTGAAACTCCAGATATTGCCTTTGATCGTGATTGTATCGAATTTCTCGTCAACACGCCAGTAATAAGTGGTTAAAGACTCAAGAGCCCCAATGGGAAGATTGTTTGCCTCAAGGTTTGCGTAGATGACATTCGGTCCGTAGGCGGTTGGCGATGCAATGGCAACTTCATTGAAATCCGTTCCGAAAAACAGGTCATGAGAACAGGGATCTTCTTCGCCGAATTTACCCGGCATCCATTTTAATGTGACAGGTGAACTGACATCGGTTTGTCCGTCGGTAGGAGACGGTCCGCTTGCCCAGCTGGCTGGACCGTTACGAGGGCTTTGCTCGGGGCCGGAACCGGTCGGTGTGTAATTGATGTCCGTTGTCAATACGATCTTGTCACAGGAGAAACCGTCATGCCCCATCCAGACATTGATCGTATGAAGTCCCGGAGTGGCGATATAAATTCTTTTACGATTTGACGGCAGGGAATTTTGCCATGACCATGTGCCGGTCCCCGTGAAACCGATGGAATCGGCTGTAGGTGTTTGGGTATGATCCAGCCCGACATGAACCGTTTGATTGTCACCCGCTGGAGAATTACCTCGCACCCACACATAATGAATACCTGTACGGGTAAAGTTGATTTCATAATCCATTCTTGGAGCAAGGGTATAGTAGTTATTAGAATAAACCGTTCCGGTATCCGGTAGGGCCTGCATCGCACCCGTCCCGCTGTAGCCGGCGGGTAACGTGACATAGTCCCATGTTTTACTGGTTGGTGTGTTATCGTGATAGTTCTCAGCTTCAATTGAGATCAATCCCTGAGAACCGTCATCCTGTTGAAAGGCGTCACCGGAAGGAGCCGCTGTTGTAAAACTCCACACCTCACCGGTTGTGGTGCCGCTCGGATTGACTTCATCGATCCGCCAATAGTAAGTTGTCAGATTTGATAACGGTCCCGGGTCGAAGGCTGTCGAAGCTTGATTGCCCTGAAACTCGTTCGAATCAGGATTTGGATTGGTGCCGAAGTAAACATCGTGTGAGGTTGCCCCGTCTCCGGCGGTCCAGTGAAGATCGGTTTCACTGTCGACATTACTTGCTGCGTTCGTCGGATTGGGATTCGTCGCGGGATCGGGCAATGTTATTCCTGTTTCTGTTGTGAAATTCCAGAGATGTCCTTTTGTTAATCCGACACCGTTTTTTTCATCAATACGCCAGTAATAAGTGGTGGCTGTTGATAAAATCCCGGGATTGAAAGTCGTGATATATTGGTTGATCTGAAATTCCGGCGAATTGATATCCGCGGTATTGACGTCATTATAATCCGTCCCCAAATAGACATCGTGCGAACCTGCGTATTGACCGGGTGTCCAGCTAAGGATCGAATAGATGCTGACATCCGTTTGCCCGCTTGATGGATTAGGATTTGTCGCCTGGTTTGGTTCAGGGGTGGTGAACAGTGGATTCCATAGGACAAATTGATTATAACCCGACTGTAAATTCTGGAAGGGTCCTGTCACCGCGGAGCCATCCAGCGGGATCGGATTGCCGAAGTAATCTTCATTCACGGCCGATATCGCCAGACTGCCCTCAAACGGCGTTGTGTCATTAACCCAGATCTCCATCGTATAGGTATTCGTATCATAGGTATAGGAAAGATTGGTTGATATTCTGGAATTAACGTCTTTGCCCCAGTAATTCCGCCATTCATTAATATCAAGTATGGCACCTTCGTCTTTTGAACCGGGATTATCGTCGCCAATACCATTGATCGATGCCGTCAGTGCGGTTCTCATCGCCTCGGAATAACCAAGCGTTGTCAGAGCGTCAGTGAGTACTTCGTTTTCACTGAAAACGGTAACCACGGGTTGTCCCGATTTTTGTGCCCATCGGTTGACAACCAGATAACGGGAAAGAGATGATTGCTTTAAGACATTGTAGTTTGAATGGTTCGGACCGCTGCGGGAACCATCCACGCCGTTTTCGATCGGCTGTGAAACCATTTCTTCATCCATCATGATGTTATTATAAACTTCATTATTTTTACAGTTGGTATTTGACCTGTTCGTCGCGAAACGCTGGAAAACCGAACGATGAATATTACCGCCCATAAAATTATGCGATACGATGACACCACCGGCATCGTGACTGTAATAAGCGTCCGCTTTCCTGTCGGCGCCGTGACTGTGATAGCGTCTGGTATTTAAGATAATATTGTTGTCACACTTGACATGGTCATTTTTGCCGAGCCCCATTTCAAACATGATACTGCTTCGCATATTATTGACACAGAGGTTTCTGCTGACGTGAACGATCGGATCGCTGTTCAGCATCCAGTTATCGATATAGATACCGTGTGTATTATTGTTCTCAACGAGATTTTCCATAAAATAAAAATTATCTATCGCATGAAATTTAACACCGGAGGTTTCGGCTCCGACAATATCGAGATAATCATTATGACTGAATTCATTTCCATATATCTCTAAGCTGTCACAGACCCACGCCATCATTCCGGTGGTTCCATGCCAGCTTACCACATTATTTCGAAAAATATGATTGCCGGGTGTTGCCGCGGGAGGGCCCTGGCCTTCGACCAGACCATTGGTTTGTTTGCCGCAGTCAAAACCTAATCCCTTTGAATAGCGGATCACACAGTTCTCAACCGTCCAGTTACGTCCGCTCATGGTGCTGACCAGGCCTTTTTGAGGGTAATGTGTGGTGCTGGTATCCGAGGTGCTCCAGAAACTC
>CAZNET010000280.1:0-4367 GCA_964571885.1 uncultured Pirellulales bacterium | reverse complement strand
CGGCGAGTCAACGACTACCATCCTGCTCGAAGACGCTTCTTTCGATCCGGTAACCGTCAGAACGACTTCCCGTAAACTTGCGTTACCTTCGGATGCGTCATTTCGATTTGAGCGGATCGTCGATATCGAAAAAATCGACTGGGCGTCACAAAGGACGGCTCAATTGATCGTACAATTCGCCGGCGGTAAAATCGCCAAAGGCCTCGTCGATAATTATCCGAAAAAACCTGAGAAAAAACAGGTCGCCATGCGGCTGAGTCGGCTGAACAAACTGCTTGGGATTAATATACCCGCCGAGATAGCGATTGAAATCTTGTCCGCTTTGTCGTTTGAACCAAAAGTCCATGACGATCAGGTAGCCTGTACTGTCCCGAGCTGGCGAAGCGATATTTACCGTGAGGTCGATCTGATCGAGGAAGTCGCACGGGTTCACGGCTACGATCGGGTCCCGACGGAAAATAAAATACAGATCCAGGTCGCACCGAAAAACCAAAGACAGAATTTTCTTGAAAAAACCGCTACGTACCTCAATGCCTGCGGATTTTACGAAACCATTAACACCACCTTTATCGACGATAAAAGAGCCTCGCTGTTTAAGGAAGACCGTCAAAACGGTTCTCTGGCGGTTCAGGATATCACCCGAAAAAGCGAAAACCTGCTCAGGCAAAATCTGATCGCCTCTCTTTTGGGTGTTTTGAGGACGAATGTCAATGTGAAAAATCGCCCCTGCAGGATATTCGAAATTGCTGATACCTTTATTCCCGCTGGTTCTCAGCAGCTTCCGGAAGAGCGGACCAAACTATCGCTGGTGTGTGACGGGGATTTCAGAGAGATACGGGGTGTTATTGAAGGGCTCATCCACAGTATCGACAGAGAAGCGGAGATCGTATTCAATAAGAAGGATGTCCGATGGTCCCGGGCCGGCGCTGAGATCGTCATCAACGGCCGGGTGATCGGCACCGCGGGCCTGATTGGCGACCAGGTCAATGAGCATTACGGTTTCGATGATCTTGTACCGGTCGCGGCCGAGATCGACTTTGATTCGATTATGTCACTTGAGACAGGGCCGGTCAATGTCAAGCCGATACCGCGTTATCCCGCAATCGAGCGAGACCTGTCGCTGCTGCTGGATGAGAAAGTCACTTGGCAGGACCTGAGTCGGGCGATCTATGAAAAGGCACCGGCCGAGCTGGAAGATTTGAAATTTATCGAGATTTACCGGGGCAAGGGAATACCCAAAACCAAGAAAAGTCTCACGCTGTCCCTTCGGTTCCGCGATGAGGACGGGACGCTGGTTCATGATACGGTTGATAACTTTATGGAGTCCATTATACAAAGTATTTCAGACAAGACCGGCGCTCAATTACGAAGCGTGTGATAGATTGAGACCGGGACGACGGATGAACGATTACGGGCAATTCGAGCAACTGATTAAAAATGGTTACAGTTGTATATCAATCATTTCTCATGAGGAAGATTACGCGCTTGATATTGTCCGGGAGACCGCGAAAACAACCGAGCGGGATATGTGGATCTGGTCGGCATCACAGGGAGTCAGGAACGGACTGGAACTGGTCGGCGGTGCCCCGGTAGCCGATACACAGCGGGCGGATGTCGGGCTGACAAACCTTTTCGGCTCCGATTACAACACTATCTGTGTGACCATGGATCTTGGACTGCATCTGCGTGACGGCCGAGTTCTTCGCGTGCTAAGAGATATGATCGACAAGTTTGCAAAGAACGGCAATATTCTCGTCATGATTGACAGCACGAATAACCTGCCGGATGTCATCAAATCGTATTCACGGCAATTTGAGCTCTCATTTCCCAATGAAGAAGAATTATTATCGATTATTAAGGATACCCTGAAACAAATTCACCAGAAAAAGCCGATTGAGATCGGTATCAGTCATGAAGGACTGCATTCGATTGTGCGTAACCTAAGAGGTTTGACACGTCGACAGGCCCAGAGGATCATCAGTGATGTGGTGATCGGGGATCAGCGTTTTGATGACAATGACATCAATCAAGTCATTGCCAGTAAACGACAGATGATTCAAAGTTACGGTTTGCTCGAATACGTTCAGACGCCCTTGAATCTTGATGAGATCGGAGGAATGAGAAATCTGAAAAAATGGCTCGAACAGCGAAAGGACGCTTTCGGCAAAGACGCTGATGATTTCGGACTGAAAACGCCTCGGGGAATTTTGATGCTTGGCATTCAGGGAGCCGGTAAAAGTCTGACCGCCAAGGCCGTCGCCACCGCGTGGCATCAGCCATTATTACGGCTCGATCCGTGTGTGCTCTATGACCGTTACATCGGAGAATCGGAACGAAATCTGCGAATGGCCCTGAGACAGGTCGAAATGATGTCGCCTGTCATCTTGTGGATCGACGAGATTGAAAAAGCGTTTGCCTCGGCTGCCAGCAGAAGTGCCGACGGCGGACTTTCACAGCGTATGTTCGGGACCTTGCTGACCTGGCTGCAGGAACATCAGTCACCGGTATTCGTCATCGCCACGGCCAATGACATCGAAGCGCTCCCGCCGGAATTGCTGAGAAAAGGACGTTTCGATGAAATATTTTTTGTGGACCTTCCCAAAGAAGATGTCAGAAAGGAAATTTTCGCAATTCATATAAAAAAATGCAAACGCGATCCTAAACGGTTTGACCTGAAAGAGCTCGCTCGCATTTCGAAAGGATATACCGGTTCGGAGATCGAACAGGCGGTCAATTCAGCTTTGCATGATGCGTATGCCGGCAATACCGACCTGAACGATGAACTTATTATCGATTCAATAATTAATTCACCTCCTCTTTCGGTGACAATGGCCGAAAAGGTCCATAATCTGGTTACCTGGGCAAAGGGTCGATTTGTTCCCGCCGATTAAAGCTTTCGATCAGTTCAAAATAGAATTCAGCATGTCAAGATAATCCGAAAGCAAGCGGGTAATAAGGAAATTTTTGCGAACATATTCCTTAGCGTTTTTACCAAGTTCTTGCTTTTCTTTCGGGTTTTTGAGCAGGTGAATGATTCTCTCAGCGAAACCGTCAAAATCGAGAGGATCAAGTAAATAGCCGTTATGACCGTCCTCGATCTGGATGGGAATGCCGCCGACATTGGAGGCAACGACCGGTGTTCCCTTCCACAGTGCTTCGGTGACCGCTAAGCAAAAACCTTCTTTGGTTGATTTTTGGATAATAACGTCTGAGAATTTCTGAATCGCGTTCACCAGTAATTCAAAGTTGCCGACGACAAAAATAATATCCTGGTTTTCGATATAGCGTTTGGCTTTTTCGTAAACCTTTTCGTACATCAGCATGCCTTCCGGGTCGTCACTGGCCACATTATAACAGAACATAAGCCGGCAATCGACCTGCTGTTTGACGCGTTCGAAGACCTCAATAACCCCTTCCGGGTCTTTCCATGGGTCGAGCCGCGAGACTTGGGTAATAATGGGTTTGTCCGTAGGGATGCCTTGTTTGTTGATTTGCTCCATCATTTCGTCGTCGCTGATTTCTATATTCTTTTGACTGAGCGGATTGATCGCGGGAAACATCAGCCGCTGATCGATCGGTAGATCTTTTTTAAAGTATTTCTCGCTCGAAAAGACCACTTGATCATATTTTAAGATATAACCTTTGAGCCAGTCCCACAGTTCAACGTTCGGCTCTGTCAGATCGATGTGACACCGCCAGATCCATGGCTGTTTTTTGCGATAGGAACGTATCAGCGCCAAAGGCTGCGGATCGTGAATAATAACACAATCGTGATTGAGATGCGTAAACTTTGAAAAATTGTCGTTCACCTTCAGATATGTTTCTTTCTTCTCCTCTGTTAAATTGAGGTTTTGTCCTTGAAGGGCATTATGAAAACTTTTTGTAATTTCAAAAAAAGCCTGACTGCCGTGCAGTATCCTCCAGCCGGTATTAATGCCGACATCGTTCATCAGCATCGCCAGCGAATACAGGATTTCGGCCACGCCGCCTCCCTGATAGGTGGCGTTTAAATGAATAATATGTTTGCCGTAAAGGCCTCGAGCTCTGGCATAGATCTCTGCTAAACGGTCATCGGGTACAATGTATCTAAAGTCGTCAAGACACAGCATATCAGCCTCCTGAAAGTTCTTTAAGTAATAATCTGATTTCTTTTACAGAATCGACATTATATTTCGCTTTGGAGAGTGAAGAACCTACTTTGATCGAATAGGCATTTTCTGGCATCACCGTGAACATCTCTTCGTCCGTATAATCGTCACCGGCAACGAAGACGAAATCCCAGCGTTTGGCGTCCAGCCAGATTTCTGCGGCTCTGCCCTTATTGATTTCGTGACTTTTCACTTCCAGTATCTTATTGCCTTCAAAAA
>CAZNET010000279.1:0-4402 GCA_964571885.1 uncultured Pirellulales bacterium | reverse complement strand
ATTAACTTAAGCCTGTACAAATCTTTACTTGTTAATTTAAGTGCTTCGGCAGCGAATTGAGCTTTCGATCCGTCTCGCCAAAGAATAGCGGCGCAACCTTCCGGTGAAATTACCGAATAATAAGCAAATTCAAGCATCGCGAGTTTATCACCGACACCGATCCCCAGCGCACCGCCTGAACCGCCCTCTCCGATACAAATACAGATAATCGGAACTTTTAACCGTGACATTTCAGCAAGGTTCACTGCGATAGCCTGGGCCTGACCTCGTTCCTCGGCCCCGACACCGGGATACGCACCGGGCGTATCGATCAATGTCACCACCGGAATACCGTATTTCTCTGCGAATTTCATCTTGGCCAGCGCTTTGCGGTATCCTTCGGGATTCGGGCATCCGAAATTACACGCGACTTTTTCTTTTACGGTTTTGCCTTTGTTCTGACCAATAATCATGATCCGCTGCCGGCCGATCTGGCCAAGACCGGTAACAATAGCCGGATCATCACCAAAGCATCTGTCGCCATGCATTTGCCTGAAATCTTTCACCATCAAATCAAGATAATCCGAAAGAATGGGTCTTTTAGGATGCCTGGAGACCTGAACCGTCTGCCATGCGCTCAAGGACGAATATACTTTTTTCAGCTCAATGACCTGCTCTTTCTGGAGATTGCGGATTTCGGCGGAATAATTAATTCCTTTAATAGAACTAAGCCTCCGCAGCTCGCTCATCTGTTCATCAAGATCAGCGACTTTCTTTTCAAATTCGAGGTAATCTCCGTTACCGATATTATTCTTGTTATTAGCGGAGTTCATACACAATCCAGCCTAATCTCTTCGTTCATTTTTAGTTCACAAAAAAAGCCCGCCCATCACAATAGGCTCAGGCAACAGGGTTTTGCCATTTCCATTGGCTTTTACTTTTCTAAGGTTAAAATACTAACATTTTCGTAACATAAATGAAAGAAAAAAATTGACATTCAAAGACGGTTTTAATACCTTTTATGCGTAGTTGTTTTTCTTTAGATTTTATATAATACACTTATAATAAAGGATTTATGTTAATTTTTATCTGTCGCTCGACGGATGCACGGATGTAGATATAACTTTTTTAACCAGGCACATTTAGCTGCAATCACTTGGAAAAAATACGTGAAATTCGATATAGTTGACATTTACATATATTTTCATAAAAAGGAACAGAAACGTGAAACAATGGCGATTTGAGATTTTCAGTAAAGACGGATTCACTGATGTCCACGGTAACGGAGTTCTTGACGATATTAAAGAACTCGGTATCCTTACGATCGAGGCGGTACAATCAGCGAGAGTGTTTCTGATCGAGGCTGATTTTGATCAGGATTTCGCAAAACGGGTAGCAGCGGAATTGTTAACCGATCCGGTTTGCGAGGAATATTATATCGGTAAGAGCAAGGCTCCGGCAGGTCTGGCCAAAGCGACCTTGATCGAGATTCATCTTAAAAGCGGTGTCACCGATCCTGTCGCAGAATCCGTCACTGCCGCCATTGCGGACATGGGACATCAGGTCGAATATATCAGAACGGCAAGGAAATACATCCTGCTCGGAGAGATCAACTACTTACAGGTTGAGACAATCACAAAAAAAATACTGTCCAATGACTGCATTGAAGATTACGTCATCGGAGACGAACAGGAACCTCCAAGCCCACACCTGAAACCCTATGAATTCAATTTAACACACTGGCCTATCCGCGATCTGGACGACGATCAGTTAATGTCACTCAGCAAAAATAAGGACCTTTTTTTGAATCTGCGGGAAATGCAAACAATCCAGCAGTATTACCGACAGCTCAACAGGGAACCAACCGATGTGGAGCTGGAGACACTGGCGCAGACATGGAGCGAGCACTGTGTCCATAAGACACTGAAAAGCTCGATTGATTTTACCTGCAACGGTGAACAAATCCATTTCGATAATCTCCTCAAGGAAACGGTTTTCAAGGCGACGCAGGATCTTAATAAGGATTGGTGTATCTCCGTTTTTGACGACAACGCCGGCGTTGTGGAATTCGACGACGACAGCGCGGTGTGTTTTAAGGTTGAGACGCATAACCATCCATCGGCGCTGGATCCTTACGGCGGAGCGGCGACCGGCATCGGCGGTGTCATCCGCGATCCGATGGGGACGGGACTGGGCGCCAAACCGGTAGCCAACACGGATATTTTCTGTTTTGGTGAGCCCGATAAAAAACTCGACGAGATACCTAAAGGGGTTCTGCATCCCAAACGGATCATGAAAGGGGTTGTCTCGGGCGTACGCGATTACGGCAACCGAATGGGCATACCGACGGTCAACGGCGCGGTTTACTTTGATGACAGATATCTGGCCAACCCGCTGGTTTTCTGCGGTAACATCGGACTTATGGATAAAGACAAATGCTTCAAGCATCCGCAAACCGGCAATCTGATCATTGTCGTCGGCGGACGGACCGGCAGAGACGGCATTCACGGCGCGACGTTCTCCAGCGGCCAAATGACCCATGAACATGAAACCATTTTTTCCCACGCGGTCCAAATCGGAAATGCGATCACCGAAAAAAAGATGCTCGACGTTATTCTACAGGCCAGGCAGGCAGGCCTCTATGAAGCGATCACTGATTGCGGCGCTGGAGGATTAAGCAGCGCCGTCGGAGAAATGGGTGAAAAACTGGGGGCGGAAGTTGACCTTGAGAAAGTTCCCCTGAAATACGCGGGCCTCAGCTATACGGAGATATGGATCAGCGAAGCCCAGGAACGCATGGTCCTTTCGGTCAAGCCTGAAAATCTTGATGCAATCATGAAAATATTTAATGATGAAAATGTCGAAGCGACTGTGATCGGAACATTTACCGATGACCGAAAACTTAAGCTGCGGTACAACAGTCAACAGGTCGCGGAACTGGACATGGAATTCCTGCACCACGGTGTGCCGAAGTATTCCAGAGAGGCGGTTTGGCAAAGTCCCGACTTAAGCGAGCCGGACATTCCAGCGAAGGATAATTACGACAACGATCTTTTATCAATTATGTCTTCATATAACGTTGCAAGTAAGGAATGGGTTATCCGACAATACGACCACGAGGTCCAGGGCGGCTCGGTAATCAAACCATTGACCGGGATCGCGAATGACGGACCAAGTGATGCGGCGGTAATTCAACCTAAACTGAAAAGCAAAAAAGGTCTGGCAATCAGCTGCGGGATGAATCCACTGTATGGCGACATCAATCCGTACTGGATGGCAGTGGCGGGAATCGATGAGGCGATACGAAACCTTGTTTGTGTCGGCGGCAATGTTGACCGGATCGCAATACTGGATAATTTCTGCTGGGGTGACTGTACGAAACCTGAAACGCTTGGACAGCTTGTCAGAGCGGCCCAGGGCTGTTATGACGGAGGCATAACATACGGTGCTCCTTTTATTTCCGGCAAGGATTCTCTGAATAACGAGTTTCAGTGCGATGACGGGACAACGATCGCGATTCCGCCTACTTTGCTGATCAGCGCCATGGCGATCGTCAATGATATTCACAAATGTGTCACGATGGATGTCAAACAACCGGGCAATATCCTGTTTATGGTAGGCCAGACCAAAAACGAGCTGGGCGGTTCGCATTATTACAAAATACACGGCCATCGCGGAGCCAATATCCCTAAAGTCGATCTTAATGTCTCTAAAAAAATCGCCGCTAAGATCAGTGAAGCGATCGAAAAAGAATTGATCGTCAGTTGTCATGACTGCAGCGAAGGCGGCCTGGCTGCGGCATTGGCGGAAATGTCTTTTGCGGGCGGTTTCGGCATCAAAGCGGATTTGCGGGGATTGCCGGTATCGGATGACTGTAATACAACACAAAGCAAGTTATTCAGTGAATCAACTTCGAGATACATTGTTGAAATAGAACCCGAAAAATTCAATGACGTTGCCGGGCTTGTCAGCAATCTGCCTTGCGGCCAGATCGGCAACGTAACCGAAGAAAAGCAGCTTATTATTGAAGACGAAAAAGGGCGGGCGGTGATCAAAAGTGACATCGACACACTCAAGCAGGCATGGCAAAAAACATTTAAATGGTAATTTAAACGATACAAGGTGACATAAACTATGGTAAAAGCATTAGTATTCAGGGCGGCCGGCATCAACTGTGATGAGGAAACCGCTTTTGCACTGGAGCAGGCCGGAGCATCTGTGACCAGTGTTCATATTAACAGGCTCATCGAAAAGCAGGTCACTCTTGATGATTTTCAGATCGCCGTTATCCCGGGCGGTTTCAGCTACGGTGACGATGTGGCCGCGGGAAAAATATTCGCTAATCAAATCGTGCATCACCTTTACGAACCGTTCAGAAAATTCGTCGATGACGGAAAGCTGATACTGGGCATCTGCAACGGTT